>JALZMD010000057.1 GCA_030858375.1 Chloroflexota bacterium | reverse complement strand
CAACGGCATAGGACAAAACCGGCAGCAATAAAAGCGCACCGCCGAATCCAGCTGCACCCGAAATCGTCGCTACGGTCCAGCCCCCAACCAGGAGGAGGAACCAGGCGAGCACCGAAACATCGCTCATCGGGGCATCACCATATCCGAAACGCGGTCACATCCGTGACGTCTATCGCATGCTCCATTCGTGATCGCCAGACTTCTTCGAGGTCGAGCAGATCAGAGTACGCTGACCGGCAGCGACCGGACGGTCAGGACCGTGGCGCGTACATGATCACCGCCACACCGATGAGGGCGATGCCACCGCCCACGAGATCGTAGCGATCCGGGCGCACACCATCGATCGACCAGCCCCAGAGCAGGGCAAGCACGATGAAAACGCCACCGTAGGTCGCGTAGACGCGCCCGAAAGAGGCGCTTTCGGGTTGGAACGTGGGCAACACGCCGTAGAGGAAAAGGATCAACCCGCCCAGCGCGCCCAACCAGGAGGTGCGGTGGTCACGCAACCACAGCCAGACCAGGTGACCTCCGGCAATCTCGCACTGGCCCGCCACGGCGAATAGTGCCACCGAGCGCACCACCATGGATGCTTCCATGTCCCGTCCTTTTCCAACTATCACCGTAGTCACGATCCCGCCGCCCGTTCCCCATTGAGCGCCAGCAGGCGGGCCAGGATCGTGTCCTCATCGACCTCGGCGGGCACGGGATCGTCCCAGCCGTAGGCAGCCCAGACCGCCCGGTCCAGCGCGGCGTGGGCGTGCTGGCGCCAGGTTGGACGCGCGTTGTACAGGTTGGTCAGGGCCCGCTTTTTCAGCTCGGCCTCGGTTGCCCCGCGGGATCGAGCCAGGCGCGGCGGAGACGGTCGAGGTTGGCGGCAGCCTCACCGATCGCGATCACGCGGGGATCGTCGACCGGTTCCGTGGCCGGTAGCCACGGCTGGGAGAATGCTGGGAAGCAGGCAGGTGCGTGAGCGATCCTTCCAGATCACCAACCTTGGCTAATGAGAAGCCCCGAAACCGATATCCAGAACGTTCCTAACTGCACTATTGATCGTCGAGATGGGAACTACACCCCGAGCTGCGCTCCATCATCAACTGGGCGTATGGCCTAGAAGACCCCTGCCATGACGGCTCGGCTTGGAAATTCTGTGGCACCGCTTTACCAGACCGGGGGAGCGCCAGGAAGGATGCCCCTCCCGACGCTCCTGCGCTGCCTTGTCATCTGCTTCGTCGGCGCGGGATCAGTTACTCGCCGACTTCAACCACCGTGTACATGCCCTTGTACGCGTGCGGCATACCGTCTCCCAAGTCAGGGAAGAAGCAGGCCATCGCGTACGTGCCGGCTTCGAAATTGACGGACAGCCAAACCGTGGTGCCCGTGGACTGCGTGCCTGAGAAGAACCCTGCGTCGAACGAGAGGTCCTCGTCAGGATTGAAATCAGAGTACGCAGGCGGCGTCCCCGTGCCTTCTGCCGCCATCTCTTCCTCCAGAGCAACCCCGACTTGCTCCTCGGTCAGGTCGTCTGGTCCGGGTGAACCGAAGACAAAATGGGGCTGGGCTCCGATATTCTCGATCTTGAGCACCTGCAGTCCAGCCGAGAGTTCGCCTTCAGTGACCTTGATCACGTACTCGCCCATGGTGAGGGTGGCACTGGATTCTGGTTCAGCCAGATCCACCGGCATCTCACCCGTCACCTCGAAGATGATCGGTTCCTGGGACGCTTCCGGATTGTCAGCCCAGGCAATCCACTCGCCCGGTGGCAAGTCGAGCACGATCGCCGCCGATTGCCCCGGCACCGCAAACGTACCACCCGCGAACGTTGCTTCAAACAGTGCGGCGGGTGGACCGCCGGCTTCACTACCGTCTTCAGCCGGAGTTGCCTCGGCATCGACGACCGGTGATGCTGAGTCGCCACCGGACGCATCCGGCGGTGGCCCGGCCAACATGCCGAGGAACTCATCGGCCGACACGCCTGACGGCTGGACGAAGGCGACGCTACCGCCGAATTCTCCCGTGTCCTCAGCAGCGGTGATCGTGACCAGGTACCGGCCCGCTTCAAGGGATTCCGGGATGCCCTCAAACCCGGCGGCGGAAACGGTCACGTCAAGTGTTGGAAGACCGAGATCGGCAAGTCCGCTCGCGGCGGGAGTCGCATCCTGGGCGAATGACGCCTGGACCAAACCGAAGGGGAAGAGAAGCAACGCCAGAATGAGGGATAGACCAGAGCGACGCATGGAGGTTCTCCTTCATAAGACCGACACGCTGACGTCG
>JALZMD010000427.1 GCA_030858375.1 Chloroflexota bacterium | reverse complement strand
GGGCGATGAAGATGAAGGGCACGGCGAGTGCCAGCATCGAGTCGATGATCAGGTCGAGACCTGGGGAAAGCATGAACCCGAGTTGGCGCACGTCATTGGTTGACCGTGCCATCAGGTCGCCGACCTGTTGCCGGTTGTGGAACGTCTGGCTCTTGCCGAGCAGGCTGGTGAAGAGTTCGATCCGGGAATCGCGTTCGAGCCGCTTGGCCATGACTTCGATTGCATAGCGGGCGACCACATCGACTACGCCACGCAGCATCACGATCCCGAGCAGGATCAACGAGATGCGCAGGAGTGCCGCCTGGCGGTCGCCCGTGCCGTTCAGCACTTCATCGAAGGCGTTGCCGGTGATGCCGGGAATCGCACCGTTGAGCACCGTTGCCATCAATGAGCCGATAATGAACGCTGTCAGCAGTGCCCGGAAGCGCAGGACGTGCGACAGGATCCACCGGGCCGGACTTCGCTGGTTGTACGTCCGCTGACCCTGCACCGTGAACTCGGCGAGGAGATCGTGGCGATCTGGTTCTGGTTTGGTGGAATCCGGTGTGGGGGCAGCAACCACGAGGCGATCTCCGGGTGGGAACGAGCGCAAACTGAACGCCGCCGCCAAATGATGGCGAGGGCGCGAACTTGACAGTGTACGTGGTGCGAAGGATGACCGTCACGGCTCCGGACGACGTCGAGAGCGAAAGAACAAGTGTTCGCATCGTCGCATGTATAGACGGCGGCGTCAACCGCTCCATGTTCGGCGGTTCGGTGTGTCCGTGCTGACGCTCAGCCGCCCTCTGGACTTGGTCAGCTGCCCGGTGGCCTGCCGGGTAGATTCGCAGGAGCCTGATCGCAATCGGCGTCCATCGCGCCTAGCCAACGCTCGACCGTCCGGATTGCCGCGTCCAGGTTCGACAGCGTGTTCGGGTGCTGGGCATTCAGGAGTGCGGTGAGTCGACCGAGCGATGCGCCAATCCACGCCAGCTGGTCGTCGCGGGTTGCTGGAATGGTGTTGGGAAGCGGCGAACGTGCCCGATCGTCGAAAGCCGGCGACGTGCCGTGCTCCAGCAACCACTCGACGGTTCCGATGCAGGCGGCGAGATGCATCAATTAACTCGCGGTGGTCCATGGATCGCCACGCCGGGCGTGCTTGGTGGCGATGAATGCCATCAGCAGCGAATCGCGAACGGCGTCGTTCAGGGCAGCCCTCATCGCCTCCGGCGACATCATTTCCCTTGGGTACCCGACCGGTATTGGCTGTCGCTCGAAGAGCAGCGCCGTATTCGCTGGCCGAACTGCTTTGGAAGCAGATTGCACGTACCAGTCGACCTGCTGCGGACCAGACGCACCGTCAATCCAGGTCAGGAGATAGGCACCACCCGACGGTGCATTGCCGGGCGCCTCGATCTCCATGATCGTCCGCACCAAGGCGCGCACGAACGCACTGGGCGCCGCGGCAATGGCGTTGATCTGGTCATCCTTGACCACTACCCAGAGATCGATATCGCTCAGGTCATCGGCGTTGCCGCGCCCGAACGATCCACCTAGCCAGGCCGCAACCACCGTTTCATCACTTCGGAGCGCATTGACGATCCAGCTCAACAAGCAGTCCCGTTCACGGCAGTAGGCGGCGGCGTCGATCACGTCACCACTCGTCCTTTTCCCAGTCCGAACCGGCAGGGCCCTGTCCGGGGATGATGGTCTCGGTCGAGCCCTGGTACGTCGTCCAGCTATCCCGCGGGCGGTAACCCAGCTGAAGCATGGCGTCGGTCAGGTCCCACCGCCGGTTCGGGTTGTCGGAGATGGCGTAGAACACGCCGTGGCGAACGGTGGTCTCGGTGGCGCACGCGAAGGCATGGGCGCAATCACGCGGGCTGAGCCACATCGCGCGGCCGACATCGCTCTTCATGACGGGTTCCGGCATGAACCAGCCAATCCGCAGGGCGATGAACTCCAGACCCCACTCATCGAAGTAGTACCGGCCCAGGGTTTCCCCGAATGCCTTGGACGTGCCATAGAGCGAATCGGGCCGTTGTAGCATGTCGTTGTAGACAGGCCATTCCGAGTTCTGGTCGTATTTGCCCATCACGTGGTTGGTTGAGGCAAAGACCACGCGCCGGACTTCCGCATGCCGCGCAGCTTCCAGGACATTGCGCACGCGAGGATGTTGTTGGCATACACGCTTTCCCATCTGGCTGGTACGTTGGGATCGCCTGCCAGGTGCCAGATCGTGTCGATGCCTTCCGCGATCGGCAACGTTCGGTCGGGCGAGGTGATGTCTGCCGCCACCGCATCGATTCCCGCCGCACGGCCGTCCGGGATGCACCGGTAGTGCAGCCTCAGGTCATAGGTTTCGGCGTGGTCACTCGCGAGCGACCTGCCGATCGTGCCGCCGGCGCCAGTAATGAGCACTTTTCGTTTCGTGTTCGAGGTCATCGCTTACGATCCTTGTGGTCAGGACTGTCACGCTGCCATATTGATACCATCCTGTGCCAGTCTGTTATCCAACCGTCATGTCGAGTGTGCGAGACATCCCTGCGCGAAGCGCGTCCGCCGTAGGCGGTGCCCGTCCACCATCTGGGTACTCCTTGTTCTGCCGTTAGAGTCGGCCGCTGGCCGAAGTGCTTCGCGCAGGAATTTCGGAATGACGATCTGTTTTATGAACGCAGTGGTACGCAGCAGGCTAAGGCCAATCTTCACGGAGGGGCGGGGCCCCGGCTTCGTGTGACGACTCGACTTCGAGGTATTCGTCCCAGCGTTCGACGGGGCGGTAGCCGAGGTCGATGATGGTGTTCGTGATGTCCCACCGCCGGTCAGGATTCTCCGAGATGGCGTAGTAGATTCCGAACGGCACAGTTGTTTCGATCGCGCCGAGCGTGACGTTGACCATGTCCTTCGGTCCCAGCCACATCGCGCGCAGGATCGAGTGGTCCTTGCGGGAGACAAGGTTCTTGCGCTCGGTGAACCAGCCAATCCGCAACGAGATGAACTCGAGACCGAACGCATCGTAGTAGTAGCGGCCGAAGACCTCGCCGATCACCTTCGAGGCGCCATAGTGTGAATCGGGACGGACCGGCATTGAAACGTACACCGGCCATTCGCCATCCCGGTCGTACATGCCCATCGAGTGATTGGACGAGGCGAAGATCACGCGTCGCGCGCCGGCCTCCTTGGCCGCTTCGAGGATATGCCGGGTGGCGATGATGTTGTCGTTGAGGATGTCGTCCCACGGCGCCTGCACGCTGGGATTGGCGGCCATATGGATGACGGTGTCGACGCCGTCCATCATTGCCCGCACTGCATCGTAGTCGTTGAGCACGGCAGTAGCGTGCTCGTAGTTGTCCGGTTGCGTTTCCGGCGTCCGGTTATGCAGCCGGAGGTAGTATCGGTCCTTGAGGCCCTCGGTCAGGCAGGTGCCAATGCGTCCACGCGCGCCGGTAATCAGGATCTTTCGCTTCGCTGGTTCGGTCATGGGAATGACATTCCTTCATTGGCAGGGCGAGGGTGATGTGCGCCTCGCCGGGCGTGTCCGGATCGTTAGATGACTTCCAGGGCGTTGGCATCGCCAATCTCAGGGGACGGCGCGTGTGGCTCGGCCTGGTACCAGAAAGCTGTCGAGGCGATGTCGTCCTGCAGGGGCAGGTAACGCTGTTTGTCCTCCAGCCGCGATCGCCACCCAAGGGCCTGGATCGTGACGCGGAGATCTTCCTTGAACCTGATCGGATCCCGGATGTGCCAGCGATACATACCGAACCGCTGCTGGCTCCGATACAGGCCATCGGGCTTGATTACCTGGGGCAGGCCAAGGTACGGCGTCGAGTACACGCCGTATTCGCCTTGGGGGTGCTCGAAGTTCCAGGCGCCGCCGAAGTAGTCTTCGGTCCCCGTGCCGCAAATTGTCGGGAACTCATCGTCCCCATCCATATAAAACTTGATCTCGCCTTCACCCCACCAGCCTGTGGTGTTGACACCCCAGGCCAGGTATGTTCCTACGTAATGGCCTTGACCGCGAACGCCATCCAGCAATGTGTGGACGTCCAGATAGGGGAGCGGGTTGGATCGTCTCCACTGGGCGTGGAGGTAAGCACGATCGTCCGGGACTTCCGTTCGCGCGTAGGTGACCTGGTAGTAGAGTCCCTTGAGACTTTCCGGCGTGAGGTTGGCGATCTCGATCCGGGCGTGCTTCCGGAATGGCATTTCCCAGTAACTGTTGAACCCTCCCGCCGGGTTCACGGCCACCGGGATCGACGAGATGTTGCAGCGTTCGCACCAGCCGCTGGCAAAGAAGTCGCCGAGCGGAGTCTCGATCGACGGCGACTCCTCATTGTCCCAGTAGACGCGCAACACCAGCCGCCGCCACCAGGTCGGGTGGACGGTGAGCCAGATGTGCTGGATCGCGCCGGGCCCGTCGATGTCCGCGATCAGCGCCGTTTCGTGCGGTCCGACGTTGATGAACGGCGAGACTTTCCATCCCTGCCCAAGTTCCCTGGCGGATTCCCTCGCTGGCCCGTCCACCGACTGTCCGCCTGCGCCTCGCTCGCCCGAGAAATTCTCGGGGCTGATCGAGCGGGTTTCAGCCGACGACAATCGACTCAGGTTGCCCAGGTGCATGCCGAGTCCGTTGAATGGTTCCATGGCTTCTGCTTCCTTCACGCGAGTTCCCCCGAGGTGGTGACGCATGTTCCGTGCTGTTTGTCGCCGGAGGGCGAGCCAATGTCAACGGTTGTGGCCAGATTGGTCAGCTCATCTTGTCCCGGCGAGAAATGGAGGCTGGGTCTGCAAGCCAGGCAATGCCTCGATCCTGGTCAGGGAGCCTTCGATTGGCCTGGCGAAGCGGTCCCGCAGGCTTTGCCGAAACTCGGCCAGGCGGACAAGGTCGTGCTCGTCGATCTGGCCCCGCCTGTCGGGCGGGACATTGAGCAGGAGGTTTGCCCCAAGACCGACCGAGAGGTACCAGATCCCATCAAGATGCTGTCGGGTTTTGAGCGTATCCAGGTCGTCCTGATGCCAGAACCAGTGCCACCTGATCGCGACTTCGCACTCGGGAGGCAAGTAGCGTGCGCTAGCCATGAGCGCATCCTTACCATTGTCGAAGATCGAGCGATGGGTGGAATCCACGGTATACCAGCACGGATCGCTCGCGAGGCTGTCCTCGTTGCCAACCCAGCAAATGGTGGGTGATCCCATGTTGAAAATCATCGCGGTCGGCTGGTTCCGCGCGAGGTTGGCCATGATCGAGCACCAGTCATAGGGGTTATGTTCGGAGCAGGCGCCGTCGAACCACACTTCGACAAGCTCCCCGTACCGTGTGCAGAGTTCCTCAAGTTGCCGAAGGTAAAACCGATCGTAGGCCTCGTGGTCATCGTCCCACGAACGCTCGTGCCGGTCCCAAGGTGAGAGAGAGGTACAGGCCAAGGCCGAGACCGTACTCACCGTAGGCAGTTGCCAGTTCCGCCGCCACATCTCCCTTGCCATCCTTCCACGCCGCAGACCGTACCGAATAGTCCGTCGGTTCGTTTGGCCAGAGGCAGAAGCCATCGTGATGTTTTGCTGTCAGGATGATGTGACTGGCTCCCGCTGCGCTCACGGCGCGGGCCAAATGCCGACAATCGAGGTCCGTGGGGTTGAATGCGAAGGCGGGGAGTGACCCGTCGCTCCATTCCCGGTTAAAAAGGTGTTAATCCCAAAATGACAGAATACCCCGAATTGATGGTCCCGCTGATAGGCAAGCTGGCCCGGGCTGGGGCAAAGCGGTTCTGGGGTATCGTTGATCATGACTTCGATCTTCCCGTCAGTTGTGAGTGGCGAACCAGGGATAGTCGGTATCATTGGGCCGAAGTCACCGCTTCCATTCCACGGCGGCGATCATCGTACCTGTGCCGATGTCCGAGCGGGGAAGATTATTGACTCGGTGACACCGCGGTGGGCGTGGCAACCTTGCTTTCAACCATGTCAGGGGCCGCGACGATCGACTCCTGTTGAGGATGCAGGCATACCGGTCCGCTCATTTTTCGATTGAAAACTCCCGGTGCGACAACATCGAAGCCGCGTAGCCATGGCCTGCCAGCAAGAACCATTTGTTGATCCGCGATAGACTGCGGTATGTTGTAGCTGCGAACGTACGCTGACTTGCCTCAACATATTCTGGATCGTGGAGTTTCAATCTCATGACTGGGCCAGTCATGAGATTGACACCACGGCACGCGGCGATTATGCTCAATGACGTAGCGTGCCAAGCGTACGTACACACCGCATGGGTCGATTTGAGGGAATCGACTCGTCCGCACGTATGGCATTTTCAAGGGGTAGCCAGGCCTCCACCCGATTCGCGCATCCCCGCGCGACGAGTTGGGAGCCTGAAATCTGGGGGAGCCCACAACATCATGACTGAGAACGAACGTCGGAATGGCGATGTGTTGACCCGGGAGGACGTCCTGATCCGGGGCTTGTCGGTAGTAGGAATGGTTTCGCTCTTCCTGCTGATCCTCCTGATGGTGAACCCGTAAGGTTCACAAGCGGGCACATCGTCAAAATGCCGCAGGGCCCTGGCTGAAGGCAACATGTGGCTTAGGCAGGAAATGGAAAAGCGGCACGCTTGCGTGCTGCTTTTCCATTTCCTGTTTACCGTGGAACCCAGCCGAGATCATGAGCGCGTCGGATCCCGTATTGAGGAGCATTGAGCATGAGTATCATTCGCGTTGATGGCACTGCGTCAATCGACCTCCAGACCATCGACCCCAACGATACCGGTCACTTCACCGACAAGGCGAACGCCCGTGAGTTGCTCAAGCTCGAGCGAAAACGGATCAGCGCCGTCCAGGAACGCCTGTTCGCGGAAGATCGGCAGAGCCTGCTCGTCGTGCTCCAGGCAACCGACACCGGCGGCAAGGATGGGACGATCCGGAACGTCTTCAAGGGCGTCAACCCCCAGGGCTGCCGGGTCTGGAGCTTTGGCGTTCCGACGGACGAGGAACTGGCTCACGATGCGCTCTGGCGATACCACCAGCGCACGCCGGCGCGCGGGATGATCGAGGTGTTCAACCGCTCCCAGTACGAGGAGGTGCTTGTCGTCCGGGTCAAGGAACTCGTTGACGAAGCTACCTGGATGCGCCGTTACGACGAAATCAATGACTTCGAACGGCTCCTTGCCAGCAACGGCACCCGCATCCTCAAGTTCTACCTGCACATCTCGAAAGATGAGCAAAAGGAGCGACTTCAATCTCGGCTCGACGAGCCAGAGAAGCACTGGAAGTTCCGGGCCGGGGATCTCGACGATCGGGCTCGCTGGGACGAC
The DNA here is from genome assembly GCA_030858375.1 of Chloroflexota bacterium. Lineage (GTDB taxonomy): Bacteria > Chloroflexota > Chloroflexia > Thermomicrobiales > UBA6265 > JACCYX01. The sequence continues at coordinate 1,883 of JALZMD010000427.1, read as the reverse complement.
TACCAGGTGGCGTTCGAGGATGCCATCAACCGGTGCGCGACGCCTCACGCTCCCTGGTTCGTGGTGCCGGCCAACCGCAAGTGGTATCGCAACCTCGTCGTCGCCAAAACCATCGCAGACGCGCTCGAGGGAATGAATCCGCAGTTTCCGCCTGAAGAGTCCGGTCTCGACCAGGTGGTCATTCCGGATTAACGTAACGACACTACTTCCTGATGGATATCTGCACGTCGTCACCGACGACTCGTACAGCATACTTCTCGGTCGCCACCGCCACCGGGAACGACGTCGGATTTCCGGTGCGGATATTGAATGCCCCGCCGTGCAATGGGCACTCGATCTCATCACCGTCGATCGTACCGTCAGCGAGCGATGCTTCTTCGTGGGTACATTCGTCGTTCAGCGCGTGGAGTTCACCATTGAGGTTGATCAAGCAGACCGGTTCGTCATCGACTTCAACGTACATTAATTCACCCGGATTCAGGAAGTCTTTTTTTGCAACAGTTACGAAATGTTCGGTCATGTTTCCCCAATGCGAACGCCGCGCAAAACGATGGACCGACACGGAGGTCGAGCCCGAATCCAGGATGACGATATGGCTATGGCCGGTTCCGGCCGCCGTGGCTGGAATGGCGATCGACCCGGCACACGCGAGGCTTCTCGCGTCCTGCCCCCCCTGTTGATCAATCCTTATCCAGTTCCTCGGTTGCATGGTCAATGCCATAGATGCCCGCCTTGAGCACCTTGAGCCCAAGCATCGCGCATTTCATGCGGGCAGGGCTAACCGGTATCCCGATTTCCTCGAGGAGTTCGTCACGGCCAATCGCCTTAACCTCATCCAGCGTCCTGCCTTCGACCATCTCGGTCAGGATCGATGCCGAGGCCTGGCTCACGGCACACCCACGGCCCGAGAAGCGGATCTCGGACACCCGGTCGTCCTGGACGCGGACATCGATTCGGATCTCGTCCCCGCACAGCGGATTGACATCCTCATAGGTGAAATCGTTCGGGTCCAGGGTGCCCGTGTTCGAAGGATTCCTGGAGTGTTCGAGGATTATTTCGCGGTAGATGCTGTCTCCACCAAAACTCATCGGTACCTTCCAATTCCGTTTCGCATACTGCCTGGCGAGGCCGTTCCTTCTATCGAAACACGCTGATCGCGCGGCGAAGGCTTTCGATCAGTCGATCGACGTCCTCGTGATCGTTGTACACGTAGAAACTGGCGCGCGTTGTCGACGGCACGTCGAGCGCGGCCATCAACGGTTGCGTGCAGTGATGCCCGGCCCGCACTGCCACGTTGTCCTCGTCAAGGATAGCCGCGACGTCGTGCGGGTGAACGTCGCCCAGCGTGAATGAAATCACTCCGCTGCGCGCCGTCACATCCTGGGGGCCGTGAACGGTCAACTCCGGGATATCCCGCATCTTTTCCAAGGCGTAGGCGACGAGGTCCTGCTCGTGGCGCCATACGGCGTCCCGTCCCAGATCGGCCAGGTAATCCGCTGCCACACCGAGCGCGATCGCGTCACCGACCGCCGGTGTGCCGGCCTCGAACTTCGCCGGCACGTCGGCCCAGGTTGTGTGATCCAGTGTGACCTTGCGGATCATGCTTCCTCCGCCAAGAAACGGCGGCATCGCGTCCAACAGGTGCTTCTTGCCGTAAAGGATGCCCGCGCCCATTGGTCCGAGCATCTTGTGGCCGGAGAAGGCGAGGAAATCGCAATCGAGCTCCTGGACGTCGACGGTCATGTGCGGGACGCTCTGGGCTCCATCAAGTACCGTCACGGCGCCAGTCGCATGAGCCTGGGCGATCATTTCCTTTGCTGGATTCACGGTTCCCAGGCTGTTGCTGACGTGGGTGAACGCCACCAACTTCGGACCCTGGGTCA
>JALZMD010000421.1 GCA_030858375.1 Chloroflexota bacterium | reverse complement strand
TCGACCGGCAGTTCCTCCCACTCCGCCAGCATCACGTAGGGACCGAGGCTCCGCGCAGCTTCGCTTCGGACATCGTCCGATGGATCTTCGCGGAGCACATCGAGCAGGCGATCGGCCGCCGCTGGTTCTTCTTCAGCCTGGAGCGCGGTGACCGCCTGCTGCCGGACGCGGGGATCAGCGTCCGAACTGGCGAAGAGGAATAACCGGCCAAAATGCATCCGGTAGTCCTCGACGCTGATATCGAAGGCTTCCCGGATCACCGACTCGCGGATTTCAGCGTCGATCAGTGGCCAGCGGGATTCGAGCATGGTGAGGTCGGCAGTCCCCAGGTCAGAGAAGCCATACAGATCGGCATAGACCCGCTGGCCCTGTTCGAGATCGGTGAGAACGGCCGCCAGCACCGGTTTATCGGGATGTGCCTCGGCGGTTTCGACGTCGAGGTCATCGTCGTCCTCGCCCTCTTCGATCGAGAAAACACGAATGTTCTCGAGACTGGAGTCGGACGTCTCGTCGTCCGACTCGAAGTCATTCATTTCATCGATTGCATCATGATCGAACTCATTATCCTGCGTCATAGGTAAACGTGTCACCATCGTCGCTCGACACCTTGGCGTGCTGGTCAAGCGTTGTGCGGAGAAGGTGCTCGGAGAACGGCCGCTCAATGTTGGCCGCTCCCAACAGCTCTTCGAAGGTCGAAATGAAAGTCGATCCGTCTTCGAGGCCGATGCGTTCGAAGGTGGCCTCGACCACAGCGTCCGGCCGGCGCCGGATCTTGTCGTCGAGAGGTTTCTCGTTCCCGAGTTTCGGGAATCGGTCCTCGCTGATCAACCAATCCGGATCAACTTCACAGGCAAACGATGTCGGCCGGAAGTGGTAGCGCGGCGAGCGGCGATCGTCGAGATCGAGCAGGCGTGCGTTTTGGTTGCCGCTCTGCAGGAACTCGATCTTGTAATGGCCATCGCTTTCCGTCGCCGTTATCGAGATCATGGCGCCCGGCACGAGGCTTTCGGCGTAAAAATCATCGAGTCCGAGGAGGAATCCGCCGCGGTTCGGGGTTGGGTAGCGAAGCTCGACGAGGTAGGTCGTATAGAGTTGCGGGATTTCGAAGGTAAGCACCGCCGACCGCTGTTCGGGCAGGACCTGCTTCGGCATCAGGCGCTGCATGTCGACATCGTATGGCAGCAACCCGAGCGTGAACTCATAGAACGACAACACGTGACTGACAGAACTGACTGATCGGGACTCGACCGGCTCGGCGGCTTCGTCGATCAGGTAGCGGTAGTCAGTACCGATCTCGTTTGGCTTCCGGCGCGTCGTGCCGATCTGAGGCAGGCTGCTCGTGCTCCAGAACCGCTGGTCGTTCGTTCCCACGAAATCGAAATCGCGATGTTCGCGGGAGAGGCGGAAGTTGACGGCGAACTGGATGGACGCGAAGTCAGCCGAGTTCGGCCGCACATTCAGGATGTCCTGGGCCAGAGTGCCATCGGTTAATGGCTGTTCCTGCTCGGTGATGTATTCCTTGATACGGCGAATGTCATTCCGGCCAAGTCGGGCGACCCGGTCTTCCGGCATCCATTGCCCGGCGAACGACGCGATCCGCGTGTCCTCCGCAAGTTGGGCTTCGATAGCGGCGGCAAGCGCGGCCTCGTCGGTGCCCGAGAAGTCCTGCCCGGCCCGGACAGGATCAGTCACCGGTTGGGTGACCGCGGGCGCTGGCTCGGCCACCGGCGGCGCCACTTCTGCGACAGCCGGCACTTCTTCAGTGACCGGTTCCACAACCGGCGCTACCACTTCCGCCTCGGCAGCGACGGCGGGCAGCGGCTCCACGTGTTCCGGTTCGATCGCGGCCGCGGCCTCGACCGGTTCGTCGGCGACAACCGGTGTTTCGGCTACAACTGCATCCGGGGCAACGATCGCTGGCGCGGCCGGTTCGGCAACGATTTCGGGCTCCGCGATGACGACGACTTCGTCGGTTTCATCTTCCTCGGGGAAGTCGAGATAGGCGTCCTCATCGTAGTCGACGAATTCCGGCACGGAATAGGTGGCCCAGTTCGGGTCGACCCGGACGCGCACCGGGGCGGGGCGGGGCGGACGGATTGGCTTGGGTTCAGGCGTCATGAACCTGGCCGAGAAGGAGTGGGTGCTGGCGGCGTCGTTGGACACCGGAGCCTTGCCGGTTCGGGTGGTCAGCACGTAGTCCGTATCGTCGACCGTAGCGGTTGCGAAAACATTGGGGTTTTCAGCAATCGCCTTGGCAACATCAGATGCCTTGACGTCCTCTTGCTCGACCAGGAATGCGGTCAGGACTTCAGCAGGAACTCGGATCGGCGAGTAATCCGACATGAACATGCCGCGGGAGCGGAGAATCTCGAAGGCCTTGCCAGCAAGTGCCTGGTTCTTCTTCGTGCCGGCAAACTCCGGCGTATGTGTTTCCTGATTGATGACCATAAGAGGCCAACTCCTTGTGGAGGGTGAAGGGGCTGAAATCCGCGGTTGTCGACGGCAGGCTGTGCAAGCCAGGCATCCAGAAGGTGGCCTGACGTCCACGAGGGCCTAGCGAACGCCTCGTTGCTTGAGCGCATCGACCAATTGGGCGGTGGTCATCGGTGAGGACGCATTCCGGAGGAGGTTCAACAGGTACGTCACGTCGTCATCTTTAAGCTGCACGTCGCTGCCTTGTGCTGCCATCAGTACGGAAATCTCCCTGGTTCAAGCCATGCAAAAACGGCTGCGCTACCGACGCGTGAGCGTCGACCCAGCCATAACCAGTCAAGTATAGCCCAGAAGCAGGTGTTGATGATGGCAGGCACGAATCCTGAAACGTTCGACTGGCGCTCCGCCGGTCCTGACGCCGGCGAGCTTACGACAAACCAAGTGGTTGGTGGTTCCAGCGACACGATGGGTGTGAGGTGCGCATCCCGGCAAGGGGATCCGCCGGAAGCAAGCCTTGTGGCAAACCGGTCCACACCGTACCCTGACTATCAACGACATTCATTTTGCCAATATGCCAGCTCGAAGGATGTGCGGCCCACCATGAGTGCGTCACCAGGACCCGCGTGGATTCCAGCCACCCCCGTACCGACGAGCTTGACGCCGATGCTGGGACGGGAGGCTGACCTGGACGGGGTATTGGCATTGATCGACGATCCTGCCAAACGCCTGATCACGGTCACCGGGCCTGGCGGGGTGGGCAAAACCCGCCTGGTGGTTCACGTCGCGACAACCATGATCGACGAGTTCGGGCGGGACGTCGTCTACGTGCCGCTGGCCTCCGTTCGTGAGGCCGAATTGGTCCTCCTGACGATCGGGCAGGCGCTGGACCTGACGTTCGAGGCCAACAAGACATACGAGGACCAGCTCGTCCAGGCGCTCGCGAACCGACCGCGGCTGCTGCTGATTCTGGATAACTTCGAGCAACTCCTCGGTGCGGCCCAGGGAATTGCCCGCCTGCTTGCCCGATGCCCGGAGACCACGATCCTCATTACCAGCCAGACGGCGCTGGCGATCCCCGGGGAGCAACTCTTTCCTCTGCTGCCGTTGCCGATACCCTCACCAGATCTCACCACCGCCGAGGCCATCCTGCGCGCCGATGCGGTTGCCCTGTTCGTG
>JALZMD010000418.1 GCA_030858375.1 Chloroflexota bacterium | reverse complement strand
AGGTGAGGGTTGCGCTTTTCTGCGCAGATGAAGCCTCCATCCAACATCTCTCCCAGCTCCCAGCAAAAGCGCTCGATCAGGATCTCAAGTGAGTACATGTAGGGATCGGCGGCATGGGCGCCGTACTTGGCGACGTGGGCATCCTTCCTGATCACACAGGCCACGACCTTGTAGTCCAACTCTTCTAGCATCTGGTTGAGGTCAGCGTAGAACCTGGTCCGCACCGCCGGAGCGTCGAGAAAGGCATAGTCGCCGCCGCCTCGGCCCATATCGACCGTGTGCAGAATGACGTCGTCTCGGCCGAAATACTGCTGTTTGAATTGCCGCATCCTGGGCTCGATGACATTCCGCACATACGCCCGATCGGCAATCACCCCGCCCAGGACGAAGATTGGATAATTGGGATTGATCTTCTTGAGATTGTGATCACCAGACTCATCCAAATACGTGACTTTCAAGGCTACGCTTTCCTCCCTGGAGAGCAGTTTACCCTCCAGACCTTGTCAGATTCTTCGCTTAACCTGCTGATCCCGTACAATCTCGCCATGAGCACGCCATTGGACTCAGACGCACTCGATCTCCTCAATGATGATGCCAGGCGGCTCGTCAAAGAGATGCTCAAGGCCGTCGTTGATCATCCGACGATCTACTCCAATGTCTTTAGGGTTCACCGGGAACGAGACGGTAGTTTCGGCTACTTTCTCGGTGGCCACGGTCAGGCTGGTCCTTTCACGAACAACCAACGTCTCCCGATCAATATCGTCGATACATTGCTGTTTCACGACATCGCAGCACACCGAGTCAATTCGCACTGGCCCAAGGACTTTCACCGGTTCACCGACGCCGCCCTGGAGTGGCAAGTTACAAGGTTCGACAGATGTTACTTGGCGAAACACCCGCCAGGCGAGTGATTGCCATGGTCGAGGGTGCCGCGCCCAATGCCCCAACCAGTAGCTGGTGTTGCTTTACTGCCCGCCCCGACCATCGTACGGAACGTTGGGACTACCGTCGACTGAAAGGGGGGTCAGGAATCATGACCCAGCTCAAACCTCCAGCTGACCTGGATACCCCACCCCTGCCTAAGGTCGCATTCCCGCGTTCAGGAACATCGAAGAAGAGGCCGAGTTCTGGGATACCCACGACACGGCGGATTTTTCGGACGAGCTCGAGCCAGTTGAAGTCACCATCGGCGGTGAGCTGGCGGAGCGGCTGACCATTCGACTGGATGGGGCGGATCGGGCCGAACTGGCGCGGCGAGCGCGGGCGAAGGGCGTTGGCCCGTCGACGCTGGTCCGGATCTGGATCAAGGAGCGCCTGGAGCAGGAAGCGGCGACCAGGCCCTGAGTGCGTGGAACTCCAGTAATCGATTCCCGCCGCCGCGAGGGGGCGACCTTGACGGAGCGGGTATGGCAGCGTTTCGGACGCCGACGCAATGGATTCCGAAAATCGCGACAGTTCCTCGGTGATGATCTGCCAAATCTCGTCGAAATCAATGATCTCGTAGCCGTGCGAGATGATGTGGCGCAAGCCGATGAGTTTGTGCCAGGAATGGTGCGCCACCTTATCGAAGGCATCCACATCGAGTCGGCGAATGCTCGCCAGGCTCCCACCCATTACGTGCAACCGCATGAGCACCGCATCCTGAACCATCGGCTGGGCGAGGAATGCGGCCTTGCTCGATGGTCGATAGCGGTCGATCTGGGCCAACGACTCCTGGATCAATTCGAGATGTGGTTGGGCGGATTTCGTCATACGGGCAGTCGAACCAGCGTGGGCTCAATGAAGGGCGCGAATGCGGGATGGATTGTGGTGAGCAAGTCGACTCGTCGTCCACACCGGCGTGACAATGCATCAGCCACGTCCATGCGCTGGAAGAGCGTGATAGGCGGATCGAACGTTGCCAGCAGGTCGAGGTCGCTGTCCGCCCGCTCTTCGCCGCGTGTCCTGCTGCCAAACACGTATGCCCGCACCGCCCCGTGGGCGCGCAGCCCATCGAGGAACTCGGGAGTGATTTCCCGAGGGATGAGTTTGGGTTGGTTTCGCGTGGTCACGATAGGCCCCCTCATTACTCCCCCAGTATAGGGGAGACGCACGTTCGTCCGTTCAATTCGAGCCAGCGGGGACAATGCACGGGTTTGGCCCGCCGCCGGAACGACCGGCCGCCGATGCCGAGGACAAGCTCGCGCACGGTCTTGACATCGCGCGGTGTCCCGGTACGATCCGGAACACGACGATGAAACCAGCAGGCCAGCGCCAAGGGCGCGCCCTGGCCAACGCGCGAGCGGAGAACCCGTGAAAATCACCAGCCTCAATATGGTCAATGTGGGAGTCAACGGGCGTGGCGATTGGCTGATCGTACGGATCACGACCGATGAAGGGCTGATTGGCATCGGCGAAGCGTCGCACGGTGGCGGTGCCTTCCGGGACGCGATCGTCACTGCGATCCTGACCCACCAGTGCCAGCCCCGGCTCATCGGCCACGATCCTACGGCCGTCGTGGCGGCGACCGCCGCCCTCTGGCCCCTGGCGGATGGCCTGGCCGGGGCGACCGCGGTATCGGCCTGCGAACAGGCCCTCTGGGACATTGCGGGCCAGGCGGCTGGCCTGCCGGTCCACCGCCTGCTCGGCGGCCCGACCCGGGAGACGATCCCGCTCTACGCCAACATCAACCGAGCCACGGTGGAGCGCACACCGGAAAGCTTCGCCCGCAATGCCGTGCGGGCCGTGGCCGAGGGGTTCGGCGCCGTGAAGT
>JALZMD010000417.1 GCA_030858375.1 Chloroflexota bacterium | reverse complement strand
TAATCCCGCCCTCTTCCACGGTCACAGCCGGCCATTCCTGGTCAACCGCTTCAGGCGGCCCTTCGGTAACGAACAAGCCGTACTGGCCCGGCGGCACGTCGTCCAGCAAGATGACACCCTGCTCATCATCCACATCGCCCGCGCCGTTGTCGCAGGCGGCCGGTGGGTCGGCGAGCCCGATGCCACCGGTCGTGTTGAGCTCCAGGCAGATCGGACCGTCCGAATCGCCCAGCGACGAGACGTCGAATCGAACCTCCGTCTGGTTGGCTGGCTCGTCTGGTGCCTCGGCGGTTGGTTCGGCCGGTGTTTCGGACGGTTCGAGCTCTGCGGTCGGCTCGCCAGCCGAGTCCGGGGCGCTGACGGTGAACTCGGTCGTCTGACCAGGCACAACCTCGACCTCGACCGGCGCGATCGGCTCAGTGCCAGGCTGTGCGATTGACTGCTCAAGGGTGAACGTGCCGGACGTGACACCAAAGAAGCCAGTGCGGCCATTGTCCGGAAAATCATCATCAACGTCGCACGAGGAATCGATGACGTCATCGCCGTTAAGGAGCTCGAAACACGCCCCGCCGATGTTCTGGCCGCCAGCATCCTGCAAGGTCACGATAAGCGAGCCGGGAGGCCCGAGATCGGCCTGGGTTGGTTCGGCGGTTTCCGTTTCGACCGGTTCCGCGGTTGGTTCCGGCTCTTCCGTCACATCCGGTTCATCGATGATCGAGTCATCCGGAACGTCCGTCGGTTGCGGTTCCTCGGTCGGTCGCGGCTCCTCAGTCGGCTCACTCGTGGAAGCAACGGTTATGTCCAGCGTGCGATCGTCGTTGGGTGCAATCTCGATATCCTGGTCATCCAGCGTCTGGAAGCCTTCGAGGTCGGTTGACTGGCGCAGCGTGTAGTCACCGGAAGGGATGCCGAAGAATCCCGTGCGCCCATTGTTCGGGAACTGGTCGTTGGCGTCGCAGGATTCGGTCAAGACGTTGCCGACCTGGATCAATTCGAAGCAGGCGCCGCCAACCGGATTGCCCTCATCATCCGTGAGGTTGACCACGACGTTGCCGGGGGCAGGAACCTCGGTCGATTCGGAAGATGGTTCCTCGGTGGGATCGTCAGCCGGTTCTTCGGTGGGATCATTGAAGAGGTCGTCGATAATGCCGTCAGTTGGTTCCTCCGTCGAGTCGTCCGTTGGTACTTCGGTGGGCTGTTGCTGTTGGATAGCCGCACCCTGAGCAACGGCTTCGCTGGCCTGGCCCGCGTTAACCGTGACCTGGACTGGGCTGGCCTCATCGAAACCGTCCGGCGTCCGGGTTTCCTGGATCAGCCAGGTTCCGACCGGCACATTGAAGAAGCCGGTGCGGCCATCGTCGGCAACATCGCCATCCTCGTCGCACACGTCATCGGCAATCTCGTCGCCGTTTCCATCCACGATCTCGAAACAGGAACCGCCAACCAAGTTCCCATCGCCATCCTGGCGGGTCACGACGACATCGCCGGTTTCATCTTCCGGCTGCTCGGTCGCGCCAACCGATGCCGTTATTTCCTCACGAAGCTCCTGGCCGGCCGTGATCTCGATGGTGCGGTCATCGAGCGGCTCGGACCCTTCCGGCGTTTCCGATTGCCGGAGCGTGTATTCGCCACCGGGAACGCCGAAGAACCCAACCACGCCATTGAAGGGGAAGTTGTCGGTGGCGTCGCAGGTGTCAGCCACGACGTTGCCGTCCTGGATCAATTCCCAGCAGGCGCCACCGATGGGGTTGCTATCGTCATCGAGCAGGGCAACGATGAGGTCGCCTGGCCCCTGATCGACCTGATCTCCTTCATCATTGCCATCTTCGCCAATGGGCAGGTCACGGGTCTGGATATCCTCGGTCGGATCGCCCTCGTTCCCATCCTCGCCGCCGTCATTCTGGCCGTCCTCTTCACCGGATCCGTCGTCGCCCTCGTCCCCGTCAACATCGCCGCCCGGCTGTTGGACCTGGACCGCATTGTCACCAGGCTGGAGATCAACCTCCTGGTCATCCACCCGATCAAGCCCGTCGGGCGACTGGGCCTCGACGAGCCTGTAGCCGCCGGGATCGAGCCCTTCCGGGAAGGACATCAGCGTGTTGCCGTCCAGCGATCCATCGTCGCTGTCGCAGGCCTGGTTAGCCAGTCCACCACTTTCGAGCTGGTAGCATGCGCCACCGGCCGGGTTGCCATCGGCGTCGAGACGGACGACGGTCAGGGTGCCGTAGGTAAGGCCTTCGCTATCGAGTACATTGCCGGCCGTATCGAGCGTCACTCGCGTCCAGCCACCCGACAGCGATGCCTGCTGCGGATCGGCGACTGGGGTACCGTTCGCCAGGAGCTGCACACTGACCGTGCCGCCCTGCGACGGAATCACTACGTCCAGGTTGCCGTCGGAAGGCGTGGGCACGAACGATCCGACATCGGTCTGGACGGTGTACAGGGCATCGATACCCTCAGCCTGGACCTCATTGGTGTGCGAGTTCCAGAGGAGGAATGCGCCCGCTTGTCCATCGCCGACCTGGAAATCGATCGAGCCGCCATCCTGGCCGCCCTGACCATAGGTGAACTGATTGCCGTTCTGGGCGACAACGGCGAACTGGACCGAGTAGGAGCCCGGCGCGATCGGGAAGTTGGCGGTCCAGATCCCGCCACTATCACCCAACGAGGTTGACTGGCAGGCGGGATCGTCATCGCCGCAGCCGAGCTGGCTTTGGAAGTTACCGAAGGCGATAACCTGGCTCGCGGCACCGGGCACGGCGTTCTGGGCGGAGATCCGGATCGGCTGAGGCTCGAAGCCCGGATTGGCGAGCGCCTGGCCGACATCGGTCAGCGGCATCAACAAGCCGGCGCCCAGGGTCAGCGCCACGAAAAGATGCACGAACAGGGCAGACGGACTCAATCGGTGGCCATGCCGCAGGGAGACGAGCCGCCGGGCCCGGCGCGTGGCCGCCGCCATGCCCTCCCGCATGCCGCGTCGCATGGAAGAAGGTTCCTGGTGGGTCCTGTGCATCGAGATCCTCCGCGTGGTCGCCGGTTCCGGCTGATCGGTATGACGAAATGACTGTGCCTTGGTGATCGCCGGCCCATACTGGTTCTGCACTGTGGTGTTGGGAAGAGCGTACCCTGCATTGCCCCGAAAATGAAACAGGTCCCGATATTGCGGCCGATGGAAATGTTCAACCGGGACGAGCGGCTGCCCCCTCGCGTCGACAATCGCGTCTTTGCCAATTGCCACCGGAGCCCCGGTCCCACTTCTGGCCGCGTGCCCCGCAAGGCACGGACCGAATGCGGCTCCTGGTACTCCGGCAAGAGGCTCGGCGTTGGGAAGGGGGTGGAAAAGCTGTGTGAGTCGATTCCGATTGCCTCTCACGTTAAGAGACGCGCCATCCGGGGAATTGGTTACGGAACGGGGTGGAAATCAGTGG
>JALZMD010000355.1 GCA_030858375.1 Chloroflexota bacterium | reverse complement strand
GTCATGTCGAGTGCCAGCCCATCACATTTTCTACCCGCCCCCCTACTATCGTCATGTCGAACGCCAGCGAGACATCCCGGCCCCGCTGGATACGCGTAGCGCTATCGAGGCACCCAACGTACCGACTGCGCCGGGCGATCCCTCCTTCGTCGTGAAGGAGAGAGGAGGTGTCTCCACACGCTGGACGCGCCCTCAGGCCCCGGCATCGCGAAAGATTACGCGATTCCACTCGTTGATCGACACACGCTCCACGATTCCGTTGGGGGCGTAGGGGTCGTTCGCGAGCAACTCCTGAACTTCCGCGAGGTCGGCCGCATCGTAAATAAGCAGAGCTCCGGAATCATCGACGAATGGTCCGGATTCATGAAGCTTTCCTTCCTCGAGTAGTTTCTTGAGATACTCCCGGTGCGTCGGACGAATCCGCTGCCGTCGCTCGTCGTCGTCCGTGAAGGTCAGTGTTACCGCAAACAGAGCCATACTGATCATTCCCTTTCATCGCCAGAAGCTGCCGCACTACAATCCCCAGCAGATTATCCTGAATCAGATGATTGCACCATCCTTCAGCTGCAGGGCGAACACCAACCTATCCGGGATGTATTGATGTCGACGACCGAAAACCCGACTCCCACAACCAGTGACGCCAGCTATGTCGTACCGTTGCGACGCCAGTACCTCCAGATCAAGGCCCGGTATCCCGAGACGATCCTCTTCTTCCGGCTCGGCGATTTCTATGAAACGTTCGATGGCGATGCCGAGACTGCCTCGCGAGTTCTGGATATCGTGCTTACCGGACGTGAGATGGGCAAGAATCTCCGCGTCCCGATGGCCGGCATCCCGTACCACGCGGCGGACGGCTACATCGCCCGGCTCATCGGTGCTGGACACAAGGTGGCGGTTTGCGAACAGATTGGGGAAGCAACCAAGGGCAAGGGCCTGGTCGAGCGAAACGTGACCAGAGTGATCACCCCAGGCACGGTGAACGACCCAGCGATGCTCGATGCCCGGACCAACAACTTCATTGTGGCGGTGGCCGTTGACGGCAAGCGCGCGGGTGTAGCGTACGCCGACATCACGACCGGCGAGTTCCGTGTAACCGAGTTGGTCGGCAGCGACACCGCCGAGGTCATCCTGGCGGTGGGCCGGGAACTGTTGCGGCTCAACGCCGCGGAGATCGTGGTGTCTACGGACGTCATCGATGCCCTTCCCTTGCCACAATCGTCCTGGGTGCCGGCACACACCAGCGTCAGCCGGAGCGAGGCGTGGCGATGGCAGCGCAACCGGGCGGCGGACTCGCTTTTGCGTCACTTCGATGTGGAATCGCTCGACGGCTTCGGCCTGACCGGCAAACAGCAGGCAATCCGGGCGGCGGGTGGCCTGCTCCAGTATCTAGAGGACACACAACTCTCCGGCCTGAAACACATCGATTCGCTTTCTACCTATTTGATGAGCTCATTCATGACACTCGACGCCCAGACCCGGCGCAATCTGGAGTTGTCAGAAAGCTCTCGCGGCGACAAGCGGTACAGCCTGAGTTCGATACTGAACCAGACGCGCACTCCCATGGGCGCCCGCGTACTCGAACGCTGGATTGGGCAACCCTTACTCGACATCGACGCGTTGAACGCCAGGCTCGATGCGGTCGAATGGTTCGTGGTATCGACCGAGCGGCGGGCGAAGGTCCGCAATGCCCTCAAGGCGGTTGGCGATCTCGAGCGGCTCACCAATCGTGTCGTCACTGGCAGCGCGTCACCACGCGACCTGGGAAACATGCGAGACAGCCTGGGCCAGGCGCCAGGCATCGCCGGCATCGCCGGCGACCTTCCGGGAGGCCATCCGTTCCCCGATTGTGAAGCCGTGCAGGCACTGCTGCAGAATGCCCTCGTCGACGAGCCCCCAGCCCTGCTGGGCAAAGGAATAGTGTTTCAAGCCGGGTACGCATCCGAGCTGGATGCGCACCAGGCGCGAGCCCGTGAAGCCCGTGAGTGGATTGCCAACCTGGAACGGACCGAGCGTGACCGAACGGGAATCCGCACCCTCAAGGTCGGCTACAACCGGGTCTTCGGCTACTACCTCGAAATTACCGCGGCCGCGCTCGCTTCCGCCGAACGTGACCGGTTGGCCCGGGGCGAGAACGCCAACGCGCTTCCCGCCGATTACATACCGAAACAATCGCTGGCGAACGCGACCAGGTACTTCACGCCCCAGCTCAAAGAGTACGAGACGGTCGTGCTGACCGCCGAGGACACACTTTCCTCCCTGGAAGCGGACATCTTCAGGACGCTCGTACTCAGCATTGCCGACTACGCCGGGCAACTTCGCCAGCTGGCCGACGCCATCGCGTTCGTCGACACGACCAGCGCACTCGCTGACGTCGCGATCGAGCGAAACTACGTCCGTCCCACGCTCAATGAGTCCGGCCGGATCGAGATCACGGCGGGTCGTCATCCAGTGCTGGAGTCGATTCTCCCAACCGGCGAGTACGTTCCCAACGGCGCCATGCTCGATAACGACAACGACCAGATCGTGGTGCTTACCGGCC
>JALZMD010000321.1 GCA_030858375.1 Chloroflexota bacterium | reverse complement strand
GCCCAGACGACACCGTAGTCCAGGAATACCGACAACAATGGGAAGCCGGGCGTGGGAACCATTTTCCACCGCCCGGCTTTGTCGTTGAAGGGTCACGCGAACCCCTCGGACGCCTGCCAGATTGAGGATTGCGCGCCCGCTCCGATCACGCTACGCTGCCACTGGTCCATAGAGCGACTATTGGTTAATTGCGGCGCCGCGATGATATTCGCGATGCCCGCTCCAGGAGTACATCACGCATGCACAGCAGGCTTCGGGCATTTGGCACGATCGGGTTTGCAATCATGGCCTTACTCACCAGCCTCCCATTCGCTATGGGGGCAGCCCAGGACTCGGCAACGCCGGCGGCGACTCCAGATGCACCGGTCGTCGTCGTTCGCGACGTACTTAGCAGCACCGAGCCGGAATCGGCTCCCGGCGAAGTGCTGGCGCTGGTTGAGTACACGATTCCGGCCGGTGCGGTGCTGATCGTGCATACCCACCCCGGCGTCCAGATGGCGACCGTGGAAGCCGGCACGCTCACCTACCACGTAATCGAGAATGGGAGCGCGCCCGTCACCCGCGCCGACGGTACGGAGGAAATCATCGGTCCCGGTGAGAACACCACGTTCCAGGTTGGAGATTCCTTCGTCGAACCGGAAGGCATGGTGCACTACGGCGAGAACCTCACCGATGAACCCGTCGTGCTGATGGTCGCCTCGCTGTTTGCAGCGGACGAACCAGCAGCGATCCCGTTCGACGTGGCGACGCCAGCCGCCTGACACCTGACCGGGAGCAGTCGCCATCACGGAAATACCTGTGGCGGCGACTGCTAAACTGGGACGGAAACAAGGAGTTCCAGTCATGGTCGCCGTCGCCCAGTTCATCCCCAAGGACCCGAAGGAGAAGGAGTCGGTGCTGGCTGTGCTGCGGGAGCATCCCGAGTTGCCGGACTTCATTCTGCGCGCCAGCGAAAAGGCCGAGGAGATCTTTCCCGAGGTCCGGATCGCCCTGGACACGGTTCGCTACGACGAGTGGGACCCGCCTGTAAGCATGACCTTGCACGTCGTCCAGCCATGGTCGGAATTTGGTCGAGCATATTATCGGTTCTTGAATTGGCTATCCCCCAATCCTGAGTACAATCGCGACCTCATCCTTGTCATGCCCATGTGGGCGGGACCGCTTGAGTCGCATCGATGATCGAAGGCCGGGACTTTCTGCGGGCGTTCGAATATCTCGAAGGAATGGCAGATGAAGTGGGCGGCCGTACCCAAACCGGTCGCGCCTACTACGCCGCGTTTCTCGAAGCGCGAACTTTCTGTGAAACTCATCTCGGCTACATCGTTCGAAAGTCGGGTCGAGAACATGGAGAGATTCCTCAAGTGCTGACAACACTGGACTGGAGGTCAACGGACAATCTCGTCTTTCTCCGTCGTCTACGCAACGTTGCCGACTACGACCTCAACGTTAGCGCTGTGACAATCGCCGAACAGGCGAGCTGGTCTGGCACGATTGCCCGGTCGATCATTGCGCGGTTGGATGAGCTGACCGACACAAGTGACGACGATTCTCGTGTCAGCCCTATTTCAGACGACGTATGACCACCCAGCCCACTTTCGCCCAAGACCCAGATGAGCTGTTCGACGTGATCACCGAGGACGGCGCGCCGACCGGAATCGTCAAGCGCCGCGCCGATGTGCATCGCGATGGCGACTGGCACCGGGCGATCCACGTCTGGGTCTACAGCATCGAGCGAGGCGTGCCGTTCCTGCTCTTCAACCTGCGCGGGCAGCACAAGGACACCTGGCCGGGCGTGCTGGACGTCACTGTGGGCGGCCACCTCGCGGCGGGCGAGTCGATCGAACAGGCATTCCGCGAGATCGAAGAGGAAATCGGAGTCGCCGCCGACCCGGCGCAGCTCCACTTCCTCACAACGCGCAAGGCGTATGGAAAAGTCGAGCGCGAGTTGCAGGATGTCTTTCTCTACCGCGACGACCGCTCCCTGGGCGACTACCGCCCGAATCCCGCCGAACTAGAAGGACTCGTTCGGATCGCGCTACAGGATGCCGTCGCAATCTTCAGCGGGCAAGCGACTTCGGTGGGGGCCACCATCCTCGACGCGTTCGGCCAGAAGGTAACACCGCTCACGGTAACGCCCGCCATCCTCCTCCCGGATCGGTATCACCCGTACCATCTGGGCATCGCCAATGCGATCGAGCGCATCGTTCGCGACGGTGCAAGCAGGGTGCCGTGACGTATGGTCCAGTTTCGGGTAGACACTCGCCGACCCCTGTTGGGCAAGATCCGGACGGCTCCCACGCTGCGCTCTGGACAGGATCCCGATTCGACAATATTCCGTAGCCAAGGCATCGTACTCGGTCGATTCTGGGCCGCCTACGCCTCCCGGAGGAGTTCCCCAAGTCGTACTTCGTCGATAGAATCGAGCCGGACGATAACGGTGCCGTACCCGAGGTAGTGATCGGTGATGAAGAACACATTCGGCTCTCCAACCAGCAGAGTCTCCTTGTCGCCGGCATCCGCCACCCGCATCACGAACTGGTCGTAGCGGAGAACTCGGGCCCTTTTGGGATGGACCCGTTCCGGATACGGCCACACCATTCCCCGTCCCTCCCGCCGGAATTCGAAGCTGTCTTCACCGTTCTCCACCACGCCATCGAACGCCAGCGCGAGGCGTCGAACATCGTGCTTGTCGACCATCGTCAGGTATCCAGGCCGGATTGCTCGTAGTACTCGAACAGGTTACCGGAGGGGTCGCGGAACGTGCCGTACACCTCATGATCCTCAGGCCCTGAGCGCCAGATGTGCGAACCGCCGTTTGCCACGATATCGTGCTCCGTCTCCGCGGCATCGCGGCATCGCGGCATCGCGGCATCGCGGCATCGCGGCATCGCGGCATCGCGGCATCGCGGACCATGATGTGCACTTCGGCGCCAGGATGCTCAACCGCCTCGCGATCGGTCACCCACATCCCGGAGACTTGCCCCACCGAATCGTCGAAGGCGAGTGTCCCATCGTCGTGGGCCCGGGTGTTCCAGCCGAACACATCACAGTAGAACCGGGCTGACCCTTGCGGATCGTTCGAGGGCATGATGATGCAACAAATCTTGCCATGGGCAAATGCTGGTTCACTCATTGCTTCCTCCTCGACGGACCCATAACCCACGTGTACGTACAATGTAGAACAGATGATCGGATAGAGCAATCGTGGACCAGCCGGGCATACGCGGCAGCGAACCAGGTCGGGACTATACTTGGCGTACAACGATCCGTCAGGAGGCCAGTCGTGACGTCCTATCTACCCACCCAATCCATGCCGATCGTGTTCCGGTTGTGGGCAGTTATCTCGCTCCTGGCGGGCCTCCTGCTGCTTGCCATTTCGCCACTTGCCGCCCAATCCGATTCACCGCAGGTTCGTATCATCACGATTGACGACACGATAACGCCGACCATGGCGCAATACGTCGAACGCGGCATCAGGTCGGCTGAAAACGCGAACGCCGACGCGATCGTCCTGGAGATCGACACGCCGGGCGGCCTGGGCAGCGCGATGGACGACATCGACCGCGCGATCCTCGAGAGCGAGGTGCCGGTGATCGCCTACGTATCTCCTCGTGGCGCGCGGGCGGCCTCGGCGGGGGTCTTCATCACCTACGCCTCGCACATCGCGGCGATGGCGCCCGGCACCAGCATTGGCTCGGCCTCGCCGGTTTCCGGCGACGGGAGCGAGATGTCCGACACGATGGAGGCGAAGGTCACCAACGACGCGGTCTCGACTATCCGCAACCTCGCCGAGCTGCACGGGCGCAATGCCGAGTGGGCGGAGTCGGCCGTGCGCGACGCCGCGAACATCACCGCCACCGAGGCGCTGGACCTCAATGTCATCAACCTCATCGCGCCGGATCTCGACACGCTGCTCAACGATGCCCACGGGATGCAAGCGACAATGGCTTCCGGCGAAACGGTTACGCTCAACACCGCGGGCGCCGAAACCAGTACGACTTCAATGAATCTCATCGAACGCTTCCTGCAAATGATCTCCGATCCAACCATCGCCTACCTGCTGTTGTCGTTCGGGGCGCTGGGCATCTTCCTCGAACTCGGCAATCCGGGCGGATTCGTCCCGGGCATCGTCGGTGTCGTCAGCCTGGTGCTCGGCTTGTACGCTCTGGGCACGCTGCCGGTGAACTGGACCGGGGTGGCGCTCATCGTGATCGCGTTCGCCCTCTTCTTCATTGACATTTTCGTGGCCTCGTTCGGATTGCTGCTGATCGGCGGGCTGGCCAGCTTCATCATCGGTTCCTACATGCTGGTCGACTCGTCGGTACCAGGCTACGGCAACGTCTCGCGGTTTGTGATCTGGACCTGTGCCGCCCTGATCCTGGCCTGCGCGCTGATCATCGGCACCGCTGCCCTCCGCGTGCTACGGAAGAAACCCGCCTCCGGACGGAGTTCGCTCATTGGTGACGTCGGGGTGGTGCGGCAGATGCTCGATCCGACCGGCCTGGTCTTCCTGCAAGGGGAGTTCTGGACCGCAACGGCCGAAGGTGAACCAACCGTACCGGTTCCCGTGGGCGCCCATGTCGAGGTGAAGGAAGTCCATGGTCTGCGACTGATCGTAAAAACGACCTCCGGCCCGGAAACCGGGGTCTCGTTTGTCAACGCGCCACGCGGACAGAGTGTGATTCCCGTCGTCGGCGGCGTGCAACACGCTCGCCTCGCGGAAACGAATGTCCTCGACCGTCCCTGACAATCGCTCTGAGACACCCCACGAGAGTGTGTGTCACAATGACCGCCAGGTACAGGTAGGCGCCCAGGCCGCCGCGAAGCCAAATGGGTATCGCGAGAGATAACGCGATGCGATGTGGCATGAGAAAGTGAGACCGTCGGTCCCTATGGATGCAGTCGCCATCATTCTGATCATCATCGTCGTTTTCCTGGTGATCGTGCTGTTCGCCTCGATCAAGGTCGTCCAGGAATATGAACGCGGTGTGGTCTTCCGGCTCGGCCGCCTGGCTGGCGTGCGGGGTCCGGGCCTGATCCTGCTCATCCCGTTTCTCGAACGGATGCAGAAGGTCGATCTCCGCACGGTGACGATGGACATCCCGGCGCAGGAAGTGATCACCAAAGATAACGTCACGATCCGCGTCAATGCCGTCGCCTACTTCCGGGTTCTCAATCCGGACGCCGCAATCGTGAATGTCGCCGATTATATCCGGGCCACCTCCCAAATCGCCCAGACCACGCTGCGAAGCGTGCTGGGGCAATCATCAATGGATGACCTGCTCGCCGAGCGCGAGATGATCAACCAGCAGCTGGCCAAGATCATCGACGACCAAACGGAGCCCTGGGGGATCAAGGTCAGCATTGTCGAAGTGAAGGATGTCGAGTTGCCGCAGTCAATGCAACGGGCGATGGCGCGGCAGGCCGAGGCGGAGCGCGAGAAACGAGCCAAGATCATCCACGCCGAGGGGGAGTTCCAGGCCAGCCAGCAATTGGCGGAAGCCGCCGAGATCATCAACCAGAACCCGGTCACGATCCAGTTGCGCTATCTCCAGACGCTGACCGAGATTGGGGCCGAGCAGAACACCACGGTTGTCTTCCCGCTCCCGATCGACATGTTGAGCAATCTCATGGGATTCGGCGGAGGCAATGGTGGTTCCTCCAACGGACCCAGCGGAGGTTCGTTACCGCAACGGTCCCGGCCCGAGCGGCCGGCGCCGCCCAAGGCGACCCCACGCCCCGATCTCAAGGGTGTGGCGCCTCGTCCCCGCCTCCTTGGTGACGTCGAGGGTGGCGAACCTCCGGTCTAGCATGACCGTCAACGTGCCGGCGAGCCATCTGCCCGGCACGTTGACGACCGCCCAGGGTAGTTTAGGATGAGAGCAGGCGATGATCGCGGCCGCACAGGGGCCTGGCCATCGCCGTTCCGGGACCCGATTGACATCACAATCCCTGGTGCCCCAGGCCGTTGACCGCAAGTCTGGTTGTTGGTCCCAGTCTGGTGTGCCGTTCGAGCAAGGATGGCCGCCGATGACTAACCGCCGACCAGCAAATCACCCGAACGAATCGGACCCGCCCGATTCCAGATCACCCCGGTTCACCCGGCGCCGGGCCGCCCAGATAAGTGGCATTGCGGTTTCATCGGCGTTGCTCCTGCCTTCCGGGGCGAATGCCCAGGCGACCCCGGCGCCAGTGCCAGCACCCTTGCCAGACGCGATCAGGAACATCATCGACGACCCGAAGTACCGGACCTCGCACTGGGGCATCTTCGTCGCCGACCTGCAAACCGGCGACATCGTGTACGAATCCAATCCCGATCAATGGTTTCTCACCGCGTCGACCGCCAAGCTTTACGCGGCCTCGGCCGCGCTCGATGCCTACGGGCTGGAGTTCCGATTCGAAACCCCCATTTACCGCCTGGGCGAGGTTGATGCGGCTGGGAGCCTCGACGGCGACCTGATCCTGGTTGCGAACGGCGACCTGACGATGGGCGGCCGCGATACGCCGAACGGCCGGATCGCGTTTACGCCGATCGATCACATCAACGCCGGGGCGTTCCCCAACCTGGTCACGTTGACTGATGAAGATCCCCTGGCCGGGATCGATGACCTCGCGCGGCAAGTGGCGAAGTGCGGGATCACCAGCGTGAGTGGTGACGTCATCATCGACGATCGGCTCTTCCCGTGGATGGACAAGGATACCTACGTCCTGTCCCCGGTCTGGATCAACGACAACCTCATCGACGTGGTGGTCACACCGGGCGCGGCGGGGGAGGACGCCACGATCGACTGGCGGCCGCAGGCGAGCACGTACCAGGTGAGCGGCTCGGTGCAGACCGTGGCTGCCGGCGAGGCGCTCGATGTCCAGATTGCATCATCGAGTCCCGGCGTGATAGAAGTGACGGGGCAAATCCCCGTTGATGTTCCCCAGGCGGTCTATATCCAGCAAGTCGACGACCCCTCGGCCTTCGCGCGGACCGTGCTGATCGACGCGCTCGTGCGTCAGGGAGTTGCGGTGGCCGCCGATCCCGCAAGTGGCAATGACGTCACGGCGCTGCCGCTCAGCGGGAGCTACGGCGCCGAACAGCAGGTGGCGTTGCTCCGGTCGCTCCCGTTCGCCGAAAACATTAAGCTCATCATGAAAACGAGCCACAACCAGCATGCCGACATGCTGGTCTTCATGCTTGCGCTGCACGCGGGGGCGACGGACTTCGACACCGGGCTGCTGGGGATTGCCACATTCCTCCAGGATGCCGGGCTCGACCCCACCGCCGTATCCCTGTCGGACGGCCGGGGCAACGAATACACCGATCTCGTCAGCCCACGCGCCGTGGCCGAGCTCCTGCGGGCGATGGCGATCCGGCCCGACTTCACCGTATTCCGTGACGCCCTGCCGATCATGGGGGTGGACGGAACGGAAGCCGACACGGTGGCGCATGACAGCCCGGTGGCGGGGAAGGCGGTCGCCAAGTCCGGGTTGACGGTCGCGGGGGACGGTATCAACCAGCGGCCCCTCGTGATGGCGCGGGCGCTGGCCGGGTACCTGGAGACCGGCGGCGGCCGGGATCTCGTCTTTACGGTTTACCTCGCCAACCTGCCCATCGTCACGGTTGAGGATGTGCTGGATGTGATCGTGGAGCACGGGAATGTGGTGGAGGCGATCCACGTGCTCGAGTCACCGGGGGAGGCGACGCCTGAGGTTAGCCGGCGTTCCTGATCGTCCCGGTCGTGAGCCGATCGAGGGTGTCGAGTGACTGGGTCAGATCGGTCACCACGTCATCGTGCGGCTTCCCTTGGTACGCCGCCAGGGTCGCCGCCCAGGACAACCCGACCGCTCGGTAAATCCGGGTCCGGATCGCATCACCGGGCCGTGGCGTGAATGGGCCGTACCCGGCCATGAACGCCCATCGCATGTGGTCTGGAACGTTGCCCAAATCGAACGTTGGCGGCAAGTGCTCGGATACCGAATCGGCAAATCGCCCGAACTCCAGGTCGATCACCCCGGAGAGGCGATATGCCCCATCGGCGTCCCGATTCACGAAGACATGCGGCTGCCAGAGATCGGAGTGGATCAGCGATGGCGTCGTGACTTCGTCCAGCAGTGCCGCGAAGCGGTCAACCATCCGCGCCAGGTGCTCGAAGACGGCAACCGGCAAGCCAAAGCGCCCGGCATCCTCCACCATTCCCGCCACATTCCAGGCCACGAGGTCTGACCAGCGCGTGAACCTCGGTCCCCACGCTGGTGGGCCGAACCGATCGCTGGAGAGTGCGTGAAGCCGTTGGGTGAATGCACCCAACTCGGTCCAGATCGCCGACCGGGCCACGAAATCAAGGCTATCGTCGATACTCGCCAACGAAACACCGGGCATCACCTGCTGGACCACCCAGTCACGATCGATCACTGAATGATCGAATTCGTGGGCCACGGTGACTGGCAGGTAGTCGCGCAAGGCAGAGGCCACCTCGATCACCGCGAGTTCGCGCCGTAACCCATACGGCGTAAACCAGCTCGGTCCCGCAATGGCGGTGGCTTCCGAAGGCGCCACCCGCAGAACACAGCGATGCCCATTGGCCAACGTCAGTAACCGGGTGTCGTTGATTTGGCCACCACTGAGCCGAACCCACGCGGTTGACGCAGGTTGCGGCCCAAAGGCATTGCCAACAATCGCCTGGAGCTCTCGATCGGTCACTGGTCCAGGGTGATGTTGATCGGGCAAACGCATCCCTTCCTTCCCAGCCACACCATGCAATCGACACCGATCGCACCGTTCAGGCGTCTCAATGAATAACGGTCCCAACCAGGTCGTATCCCGACCTCGTTGGTATTGTGTAGACTCTGAACCAGACACTGCTCACGCCACCCGGCGCCAATCATGCGCAGATCCAGGAGCCAGCATCCATGACGCGTGACGAAACCATCGCCTACGGCCCCGCAGCGCATCGTTCCTCGATCGAGCCTGTGTCCAGGCGCCGGGTCCTGAAGGTGCTCGGCGGCGCTGTGGGGATGGTCGCAATTGGCACCCGATCGGCGTTGACCCAGGAAGGCACGCCCGAATCGACGCCAACGATCCAGAGCAACCAGCCGGGCGAGATGCCGACGACCGGTGCCCTCCGGCCAGGGCCGGTGGGTCAGCAGCCGCCCGAATCGGTCGTCAGCACGGTAATCCCGATGGCCATTATGGTTGAAGCGGCCAGCATAGATGCCGAAATCGAAACGCTCAATATCGTGAACGGCAAGATGGAAGACCCCACCGGGCCCTGGGTGGTGTCGTGGTACCAGCAATCGGCCGCGCTGGGCGAAATCGGCAACGTCATGCTGGCCGGTCACGTCGATTACTGGGGCGTTGGGCCGTCCGTCTTCTACGACGTACGTAACCTCGTCGAAGGCGATCGGATTGACCTGACCGGCGAGCACGGCGAGGGCTTCAGCTACGACGTGGTCTGGAACGAGACGTTTGCGCTTGAGGAGCTGGTTTCCGGAACGATGGCGGACATAGTCGCGCCATCCGATGACCAGATCGTGACGCTCTTCACCTGTGGCGGCGAATTCGATTATATCAATGGAGAGTATCTCTCCCGCACTGTGGTCCGGGCCAAGCGTGTCACGCCGGAGCCAGTGGATTCGACACCTGAGACATAGGCCGGGTTAAGGAGCGTCTACAAATCGGGGTTGACCGGTAGGTCGGCAGCCCGGTTCCGGTTGTATGCTGGATCCATGAATACGTCGATCCACGATCACACCACCAGCACCGTCATCGAGACCGCCAATCGCGATGATATCGTGGATGCGGCAAGCGTGTATCAGGCCGCCGCCGAAGCGCTTTCCGACCAACTGAGGGCGCGGAACCCCTGGACCGACCACATCGCGCGCACCGAGGACCTGAAGCAGGCGATCCGCGTGCTCTCGACCCTGCGCGCCCACGATGACCAATCGGTGATCGTGGCTCGAACGGGCAGCGAGATCGTGGGCATGGCCGCCGTCCAGGTCCAGCCGCCCCACGCGCACATCGCATTCTTCTTCGTGCATCCCGACGCCCAGAACCGCGGCGTCGGCCGCCAGTTGCTGGAGCGCATCCGGGACGTGATTGTCGAATCGAGCGCCTCGCTGACGACACTGGCATCGTCCCGCGATCCGAAGGCGTGGCAACGCTATTTCAGCTTTGGGCTGCACCCCGGTCCACCCCAGTTGCCGTTTCGGGCCGTGAAGCCGATCTTTCCCGTCGAACCGCCTGATTCGGCTGGACTGGTGATCCGTCCATTCGCAAACGATGACGTGGAGCGTGTCGCGGCGCTCGATGAAGTCGTGCGCGGCGCCAACCGGCGTGAACGGATCGCGCAGTGGCTCGCCGACGGTAGCGAGGGCGTGGTCGTACGAGACCATCATGGTGAAGTCGCTGGGTACAGTCTCGTCACGATCCGGGAAAGTCACGGACAGATTGGCCCAGTGGTTGCTCGTTCGGAAGACCACTTTCGATTCCTGCTCGACCTGATCCTCCATCAGGCGGGGACCATTCCCGATCCGCGGCAACGCCCGTGGCGAATCGACTTCTCGGCCCGCAACCACCTGGCGATCGGGCCGTTGCTGGCGGCGGGGTTCTCTGCTGAAAACCTGGTGAACTGGTTCGAATCAGCCACGGTTGGTCAATGGGACCGGTACATTTTTCGTGATGAAGACGAGTTGTAACCATTGATCGTTTCGACCAACCAAAGGAGAACGTCATGCTCAAGAACACCGGACTAACCCGCTCGAAGAACAACAAATGGGTGTTTGGGGTGTGTAGCGGCATCGCCGAGAAATTCGCCGTCAACCCGATGTGGGTGCGTATCGGCGTGCTGGCGGTGGCGATCCTGCCCGCCGGTCTCGGGATCTTTCCGGTCGGGCTGATTTACCTCACCCTCGCGATCCTCTTGCCGGCGGAGTAGGCCGGCAATCGTGTGGGCTTTCGCAAAGCATATATTGTGATTCCAAGCTTGCGAGCACCTGTGCGAAGCACTCGGCGGCGCAGCGATAGCCGACACTTGCAGTTGGATTAGACCCGTCCGGCTGCGCCGGATGCGCTTCGCGCAAGGATTCCTCGTACCTCGGAATGACGGTTAAGGGAAGTGTCGCTGGCTGCCGTCTACAACCAGACCACTTCCGCGTGCGTGGTATTCTCACGATGAAGACCGGCGCTTCCGGTTGGGAGCGTCTGGTTGCATTCGTGCCTTTGGGCCGAACCCACGTAGCACCCATTTCTCGAAAGGATCCGTCGGATCATGGCGTCCATCGTCTCACCATCGTCGAGCATTCCCCGCGCGCTCACCGTAACCTGCATGCAATGCGGCACGGTGCACCCCGGGGATCGCGCCCTGACCGTGTGTCCCATCTGTGGCGGGCTGCTCGACGCCGACATCGACGTCACGCAACGATTGACACCTGGCGATTTCGTAGTCACGAAAGGATCGCTTGAAGCGCAATCGGGCGTCTGGCGGTTCCAGCAGTTGCTGCCGCCGATCCCGGCTGACAAGATCGTGACCCGGTATGAAGGGAACAACCCGCTCTACCGTGACGACCGGCTGGCCGGCTACGCTGGACTCACGTCCGGGCAGTTCGCGATCAAGCACGAGGGGCACAACCCCACCGGGTCGTTCAAGGACCGCGGCATGACGGTGGCGGTGAGCCACGCCAACGCGATCGGCGCGAAGGTGATCGCGTGTGCTTCGACCGGGAACACCTCGGCCGCGCTGGGATCGTACGCGGCGGCGGCCGGTATCCCGGCGCTGGTGCTGATCCCGGAAGGCAAGATCAGCGCCAGCAAGCTGAGCCAGACGATCGCCTACGGGGCGACGGTGGTGCAGGTCGAAGGCGATTTCGATGTCGCGCTCAAACTCCTGCGCGAGTTGACCGCCAGCTACGATGTCTACCTCGCCAATTCCGTCAACCCCTTCCGGCCCGAGGGTCAGAAGACGATCGTCTTCGAGATCCTCGATGACCTCGGATGGGAAATCCCGGACGTGATCGCACTCCCCGGCGGCAACCTCGGCAACACGGCCGCCTTCGGCAAGGCACTCTCCGAGGCGTATCAGGTTGGCCTGATCGCGAAGGTGCCGCAACTCGTCACGGTCCAGGCGGCGGGCGCCGCCCCGTTCGCCGCTTATTACGAAAGCGGATTCGACCACTACGAGCCGGTCCAGGCCGAGACAATCGCGACCGCGATCAAGATCGGCGATCCGGCCAGCCTCGCCCGCGCCCGCCGCTCGATCGAACTCACGGGCGGTATCGTCACCAGCGTTCCCGACGAGGACCTGCTCGACGCCAAGGCCCTGATCGACCGGATCGGGATCGGTTGCGAACCGGCCTCGGCCGCCTCGCTGGCCGGGGTCCGGAAACTGGTTGCGGAAGGCCTGATCGCAGCCGACGCGCACGTGGTCGGGGTCGTGACGGCCAACATCCTCAAGGACACGGCCACGATCGTGAAGTACCACCTCGACAATGACGAGGCCGGTGAGCGGCGCGCCTTCGCCAACCGCCCGATCTCGATACCGGCCGAACTGGATGCGTTGAAGAGGGTGCTGGACGATGCGGTTCACGGTTAAGGCGCCGGCGTCGTCCGCCAACCTGGGACCAGGGTTCGACGCGATCGGCCTGGCGCTGGATCTCTGGAACACGGTCACGATCGACACCGACGGCCCGGCCGGCGAAGTAACGAACGAGGGTTCAGAAGCGGCGATGCTGGCGGGTCACGACAACCTCACCGTGCAGGCGATGCAAATGCTGGCCCAGGACCAGAATCGCGAGTTGCCGCCGTTTTCGATCGTAGCCCACACCGAAATCCCGGTCTCGCGCGGGCTGGGCTCATCGGCGGCGGCGCTCGTGGCCGGGCTCGTCGCGGCGGATGCGTTGCTCGATCTTCGGCTCACCCAGGACCAACTCTTCAAGTACGCCTGGCGGATGGAAGGGCACGGCGACAACGTCGGCGCGGCGCTCTACGGCGGGGCAGTGCTCGCGGTGCCGGGGGTCAACCACCCGACGTTCTTGTGGAAGGGAGAAGACCTGGGCCTAACGGTCGTGGTTTTCATTCCCGAGGCGACCGGCGCCACCTGGGCGGCGCGGGCGGCGCTCCCCAACGATATCCCCCACGCCGACGCGGCGCTCAACGTGGCAACCGCCGCCGGCTTGGCGATCGGCCTGAAGACTGCCGACCACGAGCTGATCGCAGCCGGGATGCGGGACATGCTCCACGAACCTTACCGGGCCCGGCTCTTTCCCCATCTCGACGCGATGAAAGCGACCGCCCGTGACCACGGCGCGGTCGGAGCCGCCCTTAGTGGCGCCGGGTCGACCGTGCTGGCGCTGGTTCCGCCGGACCGGGCCGATGACGTGGCCGATGCCTTCGAACGGACCGCAGCCCGGCTGGTTGTGCCGGGCCGCGTCGCCCACCTCGCCCCGGTCGCCTTGGGCGCGCAGGTCGTCGGAGTCCCGCGGTGAACGTCACGATCAATCGCCCTGTGGGAGGCTGTGCGTGAACCGGGACCAACTCGTGCTCATCCTCATGGCCGGGATGCCGGGCGCCGGCAAGACCACGGTGGCGCTGGCCCTGGGCGCCGAGTTCGGAATGCCAGTGATCGACAAGG
This sequence comes from Chloroflexota bacterium, assembly GCA_030858375.1. GTDB lineage: Bacteria > Chloroflexota > Chloroflexia > Thermomicrobiales > UBA6265 > JACCYX01. The sequence continues at coordinate 3,286 of JALZMD010000321.1, read as the reverse complement.
ACGTTATCGTCTCGGCGATGCTGAATAGCGGCGTAGCCGAGGACGTTTCGCATCCCGCCGCCTACCGAGCCACGTTCGATCTTGTCGAGCACCTGATTCGTATCCAGCACATGTCCGTCATCGTCGATACGCCCGCCGTCTATCCTTCCTCCCTACAGTGGGCAATCCGGCTGTGCGCCGAGACTGGCGCACAGCTTGTCGCCGTCCTCTGCTCAGCGGATGGCGTCACCCGCTATGAGCGCATGGCTTCACGCGAGGGACTTCGCTCGCACTCCAAGGGCACGACCCGGAGGCCCGGCACGGCGCGCGAGCGGTTCGATCATCTGCCCAACGATACGATTGAGCTCGACACAATGCGTCCAGTCGACGATGTTGTACACGAAGTGATCTCTACCGTGCGATTGCGAATAGAGATTGACCAAAGCATGGCCGGAGGTGCCTGAATTCAAGCATTTTATGAGCTCGGGCACATTCGACCCGTCGTAGTAGAGTATGAGGGCAGCGCACGGGTAGTCACCGTGGTGAGACTGAAAGGCACATCATGAAGTCCAGTACGTTGACCTACGATCCCGCGGTGCAAGCTCTCTATATTGAATTGTCAGACAATGAAATCGCCGAGACGATAGAACTGTCTGAATCCGTTTATGTTGACCTCGAGGCCGACGGAGAGCCCGTTGGCTTCGAGATTTTGCACGCCGCACCTTCACTCCTTGCCAGCCTCTCCTCCCTCCCTGGCGCGACGGCCCTGAGAGACTTGATGGATTCCACGGCGGCATAAATCGCCTGAAGCTCCGAGTGGCCCTGAAGCGGGCAGCTATGCCGCCCGCTTCTGCGGATCGGTGGATGGCGGGACGGGCCGAGACAAGCTCGACTACCCTACGGCAGCAGCGTCCGCGTCGTTACCAATCACGACCTCCACCGGTCACGATTGGTAACGACGCTGGTGCGGTGTCGTTTGGTCAGCCCCGCCTGCTCCCGCTCGAGTTTCTCGCTGGCGCCGCCGATCGATTTCCAGACACGGGGATCATCCAGGTCTACCAACCTCTGGAACGCACTGAGCCAGGTATCCAGATCGACCTGGCTCGGTCGCTGGTCCAGGCCTCTGCCGATGGATCGATCCAGGATCGCGACGATGTCTCCCGGCAATGCCGCCTGTGCCGCCTGCCAGACGGTCGACTTCCAGGCCGTGAACAACGACACGACGAAATCATCGAAGCGCCGACGCTGGTGCAGTGGAAGCAGGGGCCGTTCGCGTCGTTCGATCCTGAGCAGGACACTATCGACCGCCGGCGCCGGCCGAAAATCCGAGCGGCGAAACTCGAACACGACTGACGGTTCGAACCAGGGCTTGATCCGTAACCCCACCAGCGTTTCCGCCGGCGTACCCATGAAGCGACTGGCCGCTTCCCGCTGCACGATCAGGCAGGCGTCGACCGGCGGGGCGACGCCGGTGGTGAGCTTGCCGACGATCGCCGAGGTGGCGTGGTAGGGGATGCTGGCGAAAACCTTGTAGCGCGAGGCCGGCAGCGGGAAATCGAGAAAATCGCCGCCGAACAGCGTGAGCCGGGAATCTCGTCCGAATCGCTGTCGCAACCGATCAACCTGGAGTGGATCTTTCTCGACGGCGATGACATGGCGACAGGCATCGACGAGCGCCAACGTGATGGCCCCATCCCCCGGGCCGATCTCCAGCGCGACATCCTCGGGCCCAAGACTCGATTGGGCCACAAGTTGTCGAACGAGGCGGGGGTTATGGAGGAAATTCTGCGCGTACGCGATCCGGCGTTGCCGTGACGATGACATGAAACCCCTCGTTTCTCCGGCGTTGCCGGAACGAAAAACGTCGCCCCGCACGGTGCGGCAGCGACATTGAGGGGGAGTCTCCATTTTCGGATCGGGTGTGGGTTAGAAGGTGTGCCCGGCAGCTACCAGACGACGGCTCGGTATGGACCGAACCTGTTCCCAATCCGCGGAGGGCTCCCCGCGTCTTCGACATCGTCTGTTCACGAAGCAACTCATGGCCAATACCTGCACCCTTCTGCGACAGATAGTAGCGGTTGTACTATGCGGCGTCAATGGCGGTGACATGGCCGGCGCTCGGGGACCGAGGACGTGAGCGCGGTCACGAGCTGGGCCTGTCCGCAGCACCGCTCGATGCACATCCTTTCCAGCGGAATTGAAGGCCGGCACATCGGATTTAGTGGCGGCATAGTGAGTGGGCGGTGACACGCAGGCATGGCAGACGCCATGGACCGAGGCCTGGTGCCTGCTAGACCGCCCCTACGAAATGCGTGATGCACATTGACGTGAATGGCGTCGTTCCAGGCCAATCCAGGCTGACGCCGAAGTGATCGACCCGCCACCTCCCGCCAGGATCCCCGCACCGGCGCCGTATCAGCCAGTCAAAATGCTTTTACCCGTTACGAATTGCGCGCAGCGGTCAGGATCCGGGTGGTGTTGGGTGACATGCCAACCCGGATTCGGCCAGCCTCGACGGTGACCGTTGTCGCCTCGTCAAGGCGATCGACCAACGTGGTACCGTCCGCGAGGTCGATCCCGAATTCGACATCCTTCGGGTCGTTCCAGGCATTGACGACGACGACCGCGATGTCTCCCTCGACATCGCGCCGGAAGGCGAACTGCTCCGATGCCACGTGCAGTTCGGCGTAGGCGCCGAGACGAATCGCATCGCTTTCCTGCCGGATCAGGGCAAGCTTCGCGAGGTGATCCGGTAGCCAGGGCTGGGGCATCGTCCCAATATCCTCGGGCAAGACCATCGCCGCCCGCAAGCCATCGTCGCTGGCGCCATCCTTGACTCCTTCAAGGCCCCATTCGCTGCCGTAGTAGACCGACGGCACACCCGGTATCGTGTACAGCACGGTGTAGAGTGAAGCCAGATCCTCTGGGCGCTGAATGGTGCTGGCCACGCGATTCAGATCGTGGTTATCCATGAACGAATACAGTAACCGGTCGCGATAGATGCCCTCCGGACCGAACTGCCGGTTGAGCGAGTGAGCGATCTCGAACAGGTTGTGGTCGTTGAACGACGACGGCAGCCCCTTGGCAACCTCGTAATTGGTACACGAATCAAGCAACCCAGGCTGCGTCCACTCGCGGTAGTCGGACGACAGCACCTCGCCCATCAACCAGCAATCGGGGTTGGCCTCACGGGCCACGGCGCAGATTTCCCGCAGGAATTCCTTGTCAAGCTTCTCCACGGCGTCGAACCGGATACCATCGGCCCAGTACTCGGAGAACCAGGTGCGAACGGCATCGAACAGATGTT
>JALZMD010000308.1 GCA_030858375.1 Chloroflexota bacterium | reverse complement strand
CTGGAAACCCTGACCCGGTCTTTCACCATCGCCATCACCAGCTTCGGTGTGATCTTCATCGCCACTTACCTGCTCATCGACATCCCACGCTTCAAGGACAAGTTCATCCACTCGTTCTCCCCGGCCTACCGCCAGGATGCCGCCCAGCTCTGGACCACGATCGGCGAGTCTCTCTCGCGCTACCTGGCGGGTTTGATGGTGTCAATCTTCATTCAGGGCGCGATGGCCACGATCGGGCTCATGGTGCTCGATGTGCCGTACGCGGTCGTGCTCGGCGTCTGGATGTCGGTAACGGCGATCCTGCCCTACGTCGGCGCGTTCCTCGGGGGTATCCCCGCCGTGCTCATCTCCCTCACCATTTCCTGGCAGATGGCCGCCACCGTGGCCGTGCTCTACGTCATCATCAACCAGGTTGAAGGCAACCTGATCACGCCGAAAATCCAGGGGACCGCAGTGCGCGTTCACCCGTTGCTGATCTTCATTTCGGTGATCGGGGGCAGCCAGATCGCCGGTCCGCTCGGGGCAATCCTGGCCGTGCCAACGCTGGCCGTGGTGCGTGTGTTCGCCGAGTTCCTGTGGCTTCGCCTTCAGGTTCCCCAGGCCCAGGCGCAGGACACCGTGCTCGTTGCCCTCGGTGGCGAGGACGACGATGACGACGGTATTCCCGACGCCCCGCAAGATGGTGACGGCGAGGGCGACATCACGATCGAGGCGCGGGACGATGCCGAGGTGACCATCGAAGCCGGCAACCGTGACATCGCCGTCCAGGCCGGGGACAACGCCACGGTGCGCACCAGGCGGAGTCCGGACGACGGGAGCGCACCGAACGGCATGCCGGCTTTGGCGCCGGCCCCTACCTACGCTGCCTTGCGCCGCCGGCCCACCGTTCGACGGCGCGCTGTTCCCCGCAGGCACGTATCGCGCTCCCGCGTGAACGCATAGGCAAGAGCAAACCGCGCCGCTGTCACGGCGGGCGCCACACTTTGGTCATGTCGAGCGTGCGGGAACCCATCCCGGGCAGCGACCCTGACACCGAAACTGGAGGCACACCAGGGCAGTGCAATCGTGCGTAGGGGTCAAAGAGACGTGGAACCTACGCCAATAGCATGGCAACGGGGCGGACGACCCTGGCTGGTGGCGGGCCAGATCCGGTGTGCGACCGGGGTGATCCGCCCCTACGAGCGGCGTTGCTGGCCAGCACCTATTGGCGCAACCTCTTGGCCGGGTACGTGATGACCCGCGTCCTGCATTCCCGATGCTCCTTGATTGCCTGGAGCACATAGGGTCGTTTCGCGGCACGGGAGGTTGATCCGCCGTTCAGTCATACTTCGTAATACAGCATGTGGAAGAATGGCGATTGATCGCCTCAACCAGCGCCTTTGTGCCCGTAGCACAGGCAACCATAGCTTGATCCTTTCAGGAGCAATGGATTGCATTTTTGCTCCGTCAATACCCCCTGGTGGTATAGCCGGAAATCGATGACAATGACGTGACAACGCAAAACGCATATGCTCAGGGTAGGGAATTGGCCAGTTGGGCATGACCCCCGCTTGAGAAGGAGACAAACATGAGCAGGACCAGCCCCGGAATCGATCGACGCACGCTACTGCTGGCCACCGGCGCGGCCGGTTTGGCGGCAACCCTTGGCCGGCCGGCCTCCGCCCAGGAGGCCCCGTCCGGCGCGGCCCGCGTCGGCGTCTCCGAAGACGGTTACCGCACCGACGAGCGTGCCAACGTCGGCTACTTCCCGCTCAACACCAACATCTTCGAATCACTCGTCTACATGACGCCGGAGTATCAGATCGAACCACGGCTGGCCGAATCGTGGGAGTTCGTCGCGCCCGGCACCTGGCGTATTGCGCTTCGCCAGGACGTTACCTTCCACGACGGCACACCATTCACCTCCGAAGCGGTAAAGTACACAATGGATCGGCTGGCCTCAAATGGCGGTGGTTCGCTGGGCGTCGGCGAGGAGTCGACCGTGATCGTCGACGATTTCACGGTCGAGATCACGCCCACCATCGTCAACATGCGGATGATGGAGCAGATCGGGCACCCCAACAATTCGATCCTGCCGCCGGGCCTCAACCCGGCCGAGTCACGCATCGGCACCGGCCCGTTCCGTGAGGTCGAGTATGTTGCCGCCGACCACTACACGGTCGAGGCCAACCCGGAATACTGGGGCGACGCACCCGGCGTCGGCGAAATCACCTTCCAGTTCTATCCCGATCCCACCGCCCGCCTCCTCGCCCTCCAGGCTGGCGATGTCGACCTGATCGTCGATGTCCCGCGCCAGTCGGCCGACCAGGTCGAGGCCGCTGGCGCCACACTCATCACGGGGCCGGTCGGCGCCTACGAGGCGATGTACTTCCAGATCAACGGGGCCGAGCCGTACGACCTTGGGCAGGATATCGCCGTGCGCGAAGCCGTCTCGATTGCGATCGACCGCCAGCAGGTGATCGACAGCGCCTGGCAGGGCAACGCCGAACCCGGCACGACCATGATTCCGCCCGCGATCCTCGGTGATTCAGCCTCGCTCGTGGCCGCGCCGGAGTTCGATCCCGAGCGGGCCCGGCAACTGCTGGAAGACGCGGGTTGGGGTGTGGGCGATGGGGGAGTACGCGAGAAGAGTGGCCGCACCCTCAGCCTGACCATCATCAACGGGTACGGGACGGCCGCCGACCACGGATCGGTGCCGGAGTTGATCCAGGCCCAACTGGCCGACATCGGGATCGAGCTCGAAATCATCCAGACGCCGGACACCGCCACCTACGAGCAGCGGCTCACGGTCGGCGAGGGTGACCTCTGGCTGGAAGCTGGCAGCCAGAACGACGGCAACCCCGCCTTCCTTCCGGAGCTGCTGTTCAGCACGCCAGTCGAGGACGGCGACCCGGAAGCCACCGCCTACGGACGCGCCTTCGCCCCCGGTGAGGCGTTCGATACCGAAATCACCCGCAGCCGCGAGGCCACTGATATCGCGGAAGTCCAGGAGGCTGCCGCCCAGGCGATGAACATCGTGATCAACGAGGAGCGGATTGTGATTCCGCTCTGTGGGTTCTACCGCCTCGTCGGCCACTCCGAGGACGTTACCTCGTTCGACCTGCATGCATCGGGCGTCAACCAGCTTTGGACCTCGCTGACGATGGCGGAGTAGGCTGCCTTGTTCCGTTTCGTGCTCCGTCGCCTGGCCTACCTGTTACCGGTGTGGATCGGCATTTCGCTCGTGGCATTCATGCTCGCCAACCTGGCGCCCGGTGACCCGGCCCGGCTGGCGCTGCAGCGGGAACTCGGCCGTCAACCGACGGCCGAGGAGACCGCTGTCGTCCGCGAGCAGATGGGGCTGAACGACGCCGCGCCGATCCGCTACCTCAACTGGCTGGGCGACGCCCTGACCGGTGATCTGGGCACGTCATACCGAACCGGTCAGCCCGTACTCGATTCGCTCGCCGACCGATTCCCGACGACGCTCCAGATCGCCGGCTTCGGCCTGCTGCTGGCGATCGCGATCGCGATCCCTTTGGGCATCCTCGCCGCTGTCTACCGCCAGGGCCCAATCGATCACTTTAGCCGGGTGATCGCCCTGCTCGGCGCGTCAATGCCGTCGTACTGGGTGGCCTATCTCCTGATCCTGCTCCTGTCGGTGCGGCTCGGGTGGCTACCCGTCGCGGGGAGCCAGACCTGGCAACACGCCGTGATGCCGGCGCTCACGCTTGGGATCGGCGGCAGCGCGAGTTTGATGCGGCTCACCCGATCCGAAATGCTGGAAACCCTCAACCAGGATTACATCCGCACCGCCCGGGCCAAGGGACTCCGCTCGCGTCCGCTGATGCTGGGCCACGCCCTGCGCAACACGATGATTCCACTCAGCACCGTGCTCGGCATGCGGTTCGCGGGCATGCTCGGCGGGGCGGTCATCGTGGAAACGATCTTTTCGTGGCCAGGCATCGGCAAGCTGGTGGTCGACGCGATCTTCGACCGCGACTACCCGATGATCCAGGGGTTCGTGATCTTCATGGGCACCGCGTTCCTGCTCATAAACCTCATCGTCGATCTTGGGTACGGCGTAATCGACCCGCGCATTCGCCTGGCGAGGAGATAACGATGGCCCATTCCACGACGTCAGCCCAGACGGCCTCGCCGCCATTGCGCCGCCCCACGGCGACACTCGCTGAAGAATGGCGGCCCAGGCGCTTCGCCTCACTGCGCGGCGTCGTCCGGGACCGCTCGGCCCTGGCCGGACTTGCGATCCTGGTGACCGTGACGCTCCTCGCCCTTTTCGCGAGCGTAATCGCGCCGTACGACCCGACCAAACTCGACCCCACCGCCAATCTCGCCGGGCCATCGGCGGACCACTGGCTCGGCACCGACAACCTCGGGCGCGATCTCTTCAGTCGCCTGCTCTACGGCGCCCGCTGGACCCTCGGCGCGGCTGGGTTGGCTGCGGCCGGTATCGTGCTGCTTGGCGTCACGGTCGGGATTGTCGCGGGCTACTTCGGTGGGCTCGTCGATGACCTGTTGATGCGTTTGGTCGATGTGCTGCTGGCGTTCCCGAGCATCGTGCTCGCGCTGGCAATCGTCGGCATGCTCGGTCCCAGCCTACCCAACGTCCTGATCGGGATGGTGGCGGTCTGGTGGGTGGACTACGCGCGGGTGGTGCGCGGCCTGACACTGAAAGTCGTCCAGAACGATTACGTGCTCTCGGCTCATTGTTGCGGCTGCGGCAGCCTGCGGATGATCACGCGGCACGTGCTGCCGAACGTGATCCCACCGGTGATTGTGCTTGCCACGCTGGAACTGGGAGCGCTGATGCTGGCGATCTCGGGGCTCAGCTTTCTCGGGCTGGGAGCCCAGCCTCCGACCCCGGAGTGGGGCACGATGCTGAGCGATGGGCGCCTCTTCTTCCTCGGGGCGCCGCAACTGATGATGTACCCTGGGATCGCGATCACGCTCGTGGTGCTCGGCTGCAACCTGCTCGGCGACGGTCTCCGCGACGCCCTCGACCCACGTCAACGGCGGCGGTGACCAATCTCTCGAAACATCAGCTGTGTAGGGGCGGACCTTGATCGACTTTGACGGTCGCCTACATTGCCCGGATCTTGTCGATCATGTGTCGAACGGAGCCGCCCGGCGTCAGGCAAACGGCGGGGCTTGGTGCGCCACCATCCGGGCGGACACCGTTGGGATCCGGCGGCAGGATGTGCATCACTTCAACCCCAAGATCCCCGGCCAGTCGCTCCGCCAGCAGCGACCGGTGACACGCCGCCGGCACCCGTTCCACGCAGAACAGCATCATCGATTCGGCACCTTCGCCCAGCGACGCTCCGAACCCCGCCGCATCGAACCCCTCCAGCACCTCTTGCCCGTACGCATCGAGATATTCCTGACTCAGGGAGGTCCGATCCCGGTATCCGATCCCCTCGGAGTTGGCATCCTTGGCCACGATGTGGCGCGTGGCGTCGGATGGCGCCACGTCCAGTCGATGGACATACGGAATACCCGAGTCAGCCAGCATCGCCTGTAGCCGGGTGCTGTTGGCCCAGGCATAGGCACGTCCTCGCAATCCGCGCCGCCGCCGCACGTCCACGAACACGTCCGGCGCCGCATCCCGGATTGTTTGGACGAAATTTTCCTCATCCCACCCGTACACCCCGATTGTGAACACCTTCATGCGGGCCCCTTGTCCAGACCGACCTTGCCATTTTAGGGCCTGTCTGACGCATCATCGACCGAGCCAGATCATGAGCGATGCCACGACCACCATCACCATGGCCCAGTAATTGACCGCCCTGGATGGTGGTGCATTGAGTTCGGCGGTTCGCGTGACACCGGGCGGACAACAGATTCGACAAGTTCGAGGTTGGCGGGATGAAGTTTGTGGTCGAATCAGGTCCGCCCCTACGAAATGGAAGGGATGACGGTCGTTGACCGGTAGTCGTCAGAACCCTGCTACCTTGTCGCAGACGTTCAGCAGCGGTTCACTCTCCACGAAGCGCCGGACATTCTCGTAGGTAATCTCGAATTCGCGGTCCCGGGTTTGCGCTGACTTCGGCGCGCAATGCGGGGTCATTACCAGGTTGGGGGTATCCCACAGGAAATGGTCCGCCGGCAGCGGCTCCTGAGCGAAGACATCGAGTCCGGCGCCAGCAAGGGAACCGTCGCGCAGGCGTTCGGCCAGGGCGACTTCGTCGATGATGCGGCCGCGGGAGATGCCGATCACCACCGCGTCCGGCTTGATGAGCCCGATCCGGCGCGCATCGAGGAGATTGTCGGTCTCGGCCGTGTAGGGCACGGCCACCATCACCACGTCGGCGGTCTCCAGCTCGACATCGAGGTGTTCCATCGGCAGCACCCGCAGGTCGCCGGTCGTCTCCTCCGGCGCCATCAGGTCGAGACCGACCACGTCCATGTCGAACGCGAGGGCGCGGCGGGCGATCGCCCGGCCGATATTGCCCATCCCGAGAATCAGCATCCGCTTCCCGTACACGGAGTACATGGGAACGTCCCGGCCGTAGGCCCGGAAGACACGGTCGCGCTGGTCGTAGGCGAACCCGGTGAGGTTGCGCCCCAACGACAGCAGCAACGCGAAGGCGTGCTCGGCCACGAACGGCGCGTGCGCCCCCCGCGTGTTGGTGACCACGATCTCACTCGCCACCAGTTCGGGAATCGCGATGATCGTCTCGATTCCGGCGCCGGTGGAGTGCACCCAGCGCAGCTTCGAACCAGCCCGGGTGTACACCTCCGCCGGGATCCGGCCGATGAAGGCATCGGCTTCCACGATCCCATCCGGATCCGTCATTGCCGAAGCGAACGTGACTCCCGGAAACATCGCGCGCATCTCCGCGACACGCGACTCATCGATTTCCCTACCCAACGCGATCTGCACAATACCCCACCCTTACTGAGAACTCTCAAGTCAGCGATGGTCATCATACCGGCAAAGGCCGCGCTGCGGGTGACTGGACCGGGGCGAACGGCGCGATCGGGATTACCTCGAACCGGCCGGGCCCTACCAAACGCCTGATGCACAGTGTTCCCGCCAGGCTTGGAGCGAAGCGCCTTGAACGTCATCCCGTCGATCCCAACCACGACACCGGCCAGATGTTCCCCGACTTCCTGCCGGGCTTGCCGCCCCTGGAGTTGGGCCCGGCCAAACCCGGCCTCATCCGCTTTCGTAGTGGCGTACCGCCATCGACCGCGTTCCGGATCTGACCGGCTCGGATCTTGTCGATGGTGTGTCCGCCCGGATCGACCCAACCAATGCAGTTCGCTGCCATCCGACATCTTCACGTCTAAGTGGTCCATCCGGCACGTTCACGGGATCACTGGAAGGCAGCCAATACCGGGACGGCGACTCGGGCGATGTCGCCGTCGCCGTTCCCAGACGAAGGGGTGGCGGTGCGCGTTCCAGTAGGCCGTG
>JALZMD010000300.1 GCA_030858375.1 Chloroflexota bacterium | reverse complement strand
TCCCAGCGGCTGGCCCGGTCAGGCACACCTCTCCGAACACCTGCTGGGATACCCGGACGTCCGGGACCGAGATACTCGCGAGGTCAACCACCACCCCTTCACAGGCGCCGGCTTCATTGCAGAAGCTTGATTGTCCACAGCTCGTTCCGGTTGGCTGGAGCGGATGAGATGGCACTCCGTCGATACAGACGTTCTGGGTGCACGGATTGCCATCCTTGGGAAGGTCGCTATCATCCGCAACGCTGGTGATGCCTCCTGCGCCGTCGCAGATGTTCCGCTGGCAGTCACCCACCGTCTGGTTGCTGATCGACGTCCCATCCGCGACCGGTTCGGTCCGACAGACGCCCTCGATACAGACGCTGGAAGTGCATTCGTTGGGACTGGCTGGACAATTCGCAGCATTGGTGCATTCCGGCTCGGGGACGATCTCTGCCGCTCACTGCCGGTTGGTGCAGGTGCCCGAGCAGCATTGTTTGCCATTCGTGCACCTGGAACCTCCATCGTAGCACTTCGATGGTTTGTCCTCCCTGGGATTGGCCGAGGCATTCGCGCCCGTGAAGGCCGCTGCCACCGACGCGGCAATGGTCCCGAGAAACCCGCGTCGTGAGCGTGATGTAGCAAGTGCCCGCGTCATGTTGTCGAAACGCGTGTCATCCATGAGCCTCTCCTGGTGAATGTCAAACAGTGATCACAGCGGCTCATCGAACACACCGCTCTAAAGACAACTGTATGTAGGCATCGCACCTGTTGAAATACGTTGAATGACGTATTTGCCCCCATCCGGGGCTCCGCTACCGTGAGGTCATGCGCAGCGGAAACGGTTCCGCTCATCAAGGAGGGTTTGGGATGAAGGCCTTGCGGGTTGGTATCGTGGTGATTGGCATCCTGATGTTGGGCGGCGGGGCAGCCGTAGCCCAGGAGAGTACGCCGGGACCACCGGACAGTTTCGAGCTTGCGCCAGGCGTCATCGCCGACAACATGGTGTTTGTTGAGGGGCAGGAGAATCCATCCCTCTATCAGCTCCACTTTGCAGCGGGCGTGAGCTATCCGGTCCAGGCGAGCCCAAGCCTCGAACTGGTGTACCTGGAGTCGGGCACCATGACCGTGCGGTTGGACGCGCCTGTCACCATCGCCCAGGCGGACACGGCGGATGGAAGCAGTGAGATCGTCGCCGCCGATACCGAGTTCACCCTCAGCGCCGGGCAGTATTTCGTCCTGTCGCCAGGGGTTTCCGGCGAGGTGCGCAACGACGGCGAGGAGACGGCGACTGTTTCCATTGCCGGGGTGGTTCCCGGCGGCACGGCGACCCCAGCTGCGGCGACACCGGCAGGGTAACGACGTATTACGAGGGTCGAGCGTTATGCCGGGCCGTCGCTTTGCCATTGCAGATGGGGAGAAATACGTCAAATACCGTATGTCCTCAGATCTGCCGCTCCATTACTGTGGGGCTACGAGCAGCGGAAGCGTTTCCGCTCACCACCGGGAAGGTTTGACTTTGAAGATTTGTACCTGATCAATACCGCGAATGTCGTTGTTCCACCAAGAAGGTCGAGGTGCATTCGACGACGTTCAGCGAGCATCGATCGGTGAGGGCAGATGGCTAGCCCCTGGCGGCGTCGTTGCCGTATCGGTACACTGCGGTCATCTCCGGGACCCATGTTCATATCACTCCCACACGTTGAAGGATTCTGTGCGATGCGCCGTCTCGTATCCGTCATTACCCTGCTCTTGACGCTGAGCCTGGGGGCACCGATGGTGACCGCCCAGGACGCCACGCCCGCTGCCAGCGGATTTGGTGACTTGGGGCTGCCAGCCCTCGACATCACGGTCACCGCCGATGCGTATGAAGGAATTCCGGAATCACTGGAGGCAGGCCGCTACCTCGTCACCGTGGCGGTTGAGGAGGGCGCCAGCGAGTTCGGCGGGGGCATTGCCTTCGTCCAGCCGCCCGATGGCATGACGGCCGATGACTTCGTTGCCGCATCGTTGGCGCCACCCGACGAGAGCGGGGTCGGTACGGTGGCGGCCACCCCGATCGAGGGTGCCGAAGCGTCGCCGGCCAGTGCGGACGAGGGGATGGGTGGGCCGCCCGACTTCGTGTTCGACGCCACCTATGCCGGGGGCACGTATTCCTTTGCCGGTTCGTCCGAGGTCATCCTCGACCTGACGCCAGGTGAGTGGATTGGTTGGGCGGATGATTCCGAGGCCCCGCAGGCGCCGGTTGTGTTCGACGTGACGGGTGAGATGCCCGCCGATTTGACGGAGCCCGAATCGGCCGCGACGATCATCATGGGCGAGTATGTGATCGAGGTGGCCGAGGGTGAACTGACGAGTGGTTCCCAAGTGATCCGCATCGACAACATCGGTGCCCAGCCGCACTTCATTGGGTGGTTCCAGCTCCCCGATGGCACGACCGAGGAGCAGATCCAGGTGGTGCTGGACGAGGAACAGCAGGCGGAGATGACGGGCACGCCGGCGGTCTACTCTGACATCAACCCGGACGAAGATGTGATGCCGGTGACGTTTACCGCCACGCAGTCGACCAACACCAGCATCTGGATCACGCTCGATCTCGAAGCGGGCACGCACGGCCTGCTCTGCTTCTTCCCTGACCTGGGGGACGGCATGCCGCACGCCTATCACGGCATGTACACAGCGATCGAAATCGCCGAGTAGCGACGAGCGATCGCCGTTCGATGGAGACAAGGGGCAGCCAGGCAACTGGTTGCCCCTCGTCTGCAGCTCCGACGGGTACCCGCCAGCGATGGAGTGGAGATGAGGCGCGTGTTCCATGCAGCGCCCGTTTCGTGCTACCGTGCTGGTCAGCCCATTACGTCGCGAGTCGCTACGAAAGAGGTACCACATGAAACGTGCCGCCATGTTCACCCTGCTCCTGGCCATCATGATTGGCGCCGGTTCTACCCGGATGGCATTGGCCCAGGCCGACGCCACCCCTTCGGCAACACCTGAGGTGGCGTTCGCATTGCCGACGGTGGAGCAGGTCCCTGAAGGGATGGTCATCATTTCCGATGGTGACCGTACGCTGGATGACGTGGCGTCAGGGTTCAGTGACCCGGTGGCGACGATCGAGCAGTTCGTGGCCTGGGGTTGGCAAGGGAACGTGATCCGCGCCTTCCACATCGCCGACGAAGGTGAAGCCGATCCCCGGGAAATCGATGGCATCTACATCAGCGTGCATCAGTTCGGGAGCCCGGCGTTCGCCGCGGAAGCCCTCGACTACTCGGCGGACGAGCATCTTCTGGACCCGGCGGTCGAAGAAGTGCCCGGGGAGAGGCTCGGGGATTATTCCCGGATGCTTTCCGGAGACATGGCCTACGGGCGCGAGATCACGTGGTACGTGCAGCGTGGCACGCTGGTGATTCGGCTGTCGGCGTCCTCGCCCGAGGGGGATCCAACCGGCGATGCAACGCGGTTGACGCAGTCGATGCTCGATGCGCAGCCCGCCACACCGGCCGCCTCTTAACATCGGGGTTCCACTGGATACCGACGGCCCAATGCTACGCGGCAGCAAGGCAATCCATTGCTTGTGCCCGTGTCATGAATGTGCAACGGGACACAAAAGCCGGCGAGCCACACGGCTCGCCGGCTTTTGTGTGGTGCGGCGACGGAGGTTATCTAGTTGGTTTCTTTCCAGACGCTGTCGATCACGGCGCGGCAGCCCTGAACAACACTGGCATCGATCACCGGCGCGTGGTCGCCATGCTTGAGATCGTAGACGACTGCTTCGGGAAGCACATGGTTCACTTCCTGAACCAGCTTGGCGTAGGTGCGCATGCCCTTTTCGGCAAAGTCCTGCGCGGCCTGGTCCTTGAAGGCCATGGCTGTGGTATGGAGCATGGTGTAGGCAACGGTGGTGTGATTGAAGGCAGTGTAATCGTCGCGAATCGACTTCGACACCGAATCGTTGCGGACCTTGCCGATCACGCCAGCGGCCTTGCCAAGCAGGTTGGCGCCGGTCTTGATGATCGGGTTGCCTGGCTCGGAACCGTAATCCTTCTGGAAATTGACGGCACGCTGCTTGCTCTCACGAACCGTGTCGTGGAATTTCTTGAACGTGGATTCCAGGCTGGCATCGGCCTTGAGCTTCAGCTGCGCGTCCATCGCTTCTTCGACATGCGATTCGAGCGCAACGATGTCGCCAACCCAATCCGAAATTTCGTGATTGATTTCTTTGGTCGTATCCGTCATGAACATTCTCCTGACTCGTGTGTATCCAGGAATCGTGACCAGAGCAATGGTTGCCCGTACGTTGTCACCGACATCCTCGTTCAGATTTTATATGGCCGTTAGAGTTCTGCCCTTTTCGGTCCAATCTCCCGTTTTCAATGGCTTCCCTGAAGCTAGTCCAATCATGGACTGACCGTTTGGAAACAACAGGAAAACCAAACGCTGTCCATGATGCTAGACTAAAGGTTTAGTTTCGTCAAGACACGAAAGTGGCAGTGCGCAGGACTCGATAGCCCTCCACGAACCAGGGGAAGCCGTCACTTCGATCTTCCACAACGGACGGTCCGGGCGTTCCTGATCGAGCCGTCGTTTTCTAGCTTCCCGGCCAGTCGCTGCCGAGACCGGTGTCGACGAACCCGATCGATCCGGCACCATTCTGGTTTACCCTCTGGCGTGGCGACGAGACACGTGATCCAACCTGGAACCGAAAGGAGAGACGATGGATGTACC
>JALZMD010000264.1 GCA_030858375.1 Chloroflexota bacterium | reverse complement strand
GCGCTCCCGCATCCTCCATCCCTGAATATGTGACCAAGTACGCGGTGGGAATGAAGTCGCTTGGCCTCCCACCTGAGCACTTCGCCGCTGAGTATTCTGCACTGATTCGCGTCACACCGGATCGACTGAACGGTTTCTAGCGATCCGCAAGCCATCTGGCATCGGCGTCAGGATCGATTGCCAGAGTCGGGGTACAATCACTCGTTCCCTGATGCGTCCGTGAAAGATGGCTTGCATGAGTTCAAATCGACGTCGTCGTTACCTCCGCCCACCCGAAGACCAGGCGCCACGCTGGCCAGCCCACCGGGACTGGCCGCGGATCGTGGTGTGGGCCGGGTCGCAGATCCTCCTGTTTCTGGCGCTGTTCCAGATCTACAAGTTGGTCCGCAAGACCTTCATCACCCGTGCGGAAGGCGTGGCCTACGATCATGCCCTGGACATCCTGCGGTACCAGGGTTGGATGAACTCCAACTTCGAACTTGGCTGGCAGCGTTGGGTGCTCGATCGAGGCGACTTGATCCTGGTGTTCAACAATGTTTACGCCTACTACATGTACGGCTTTTACGCCTGCGCCATTGTTCTGCTGATAATGTCACCGGTTCGTTATCGCTATCTGCGCCGGGTCTTCATGATCAGCATGATCGTCGCCTTGCCCTGGTACGCGCTGTACCCGCTTGCCCCACCCCGGTTCATGGACCCATATGGCTGGTCGTTCGTGGACACGCTGGCCGTCTATGGACCGAACTACTTCAGCGAGAGCGGCCTGGTCACGGCCAATCGTTTCGCGGCGATGCCCAGCATGCACTGCGGTTGGACGATGGTGGCTGGACTCATGATTTCAGCAGCTGTGCCGTGGCGCTGGTTGGGACGTTCACTCTTCGTGTTCCTGACGCTACTGCTGGCCGTGACGGTGATCGTCACGGGGAATCACTACTGGCTCGACATCATCGGCGGTTGGGCCGTAGCGGGGGTCTCGTTGCTCATCAACCGCGCCTTGCCCTTCCCGCTCCCGATCCAATGGCCATGGCAATCCACGGAGCGCCACGCCACCGCCATGAAACCGTCAGTGTGAGGCAATAACATTCTGTTATCTCAAACAACGGTTTTTGCGTATTGACATTTGAGTTAGGTCCTTGATATGATGCAGTAGCTCTGGGGGATGTACCCGGCGCACTCGAACCGCGAGGCGGCGACGGGCCACGCGGAACCGATTCGCTATTCACGACATTCAGGAAGGAGGAACAGCTCATGATTCAGACAGCCAGCCTTCGACAGCGGCGGCAGGCCCATGTTTCGAGTGCAATCCTCAACCTGAAGTTTCGTAGTCTGGTTTGATTCCGGCCTAGCCGGTGATCACTGCCAAGGCACGCAGACTCGGGTTGTTTAACAGCCCGAGTTTTTTGTGTGCGGTTCATTTAGCCAGTCAAGCCGAATCTTGTCAGGCTCAGATCGCCAGCGCACACACCATCCTCCGGCTTGTACCAGGTCAAATCAATTTATCAAACAAACTTCAATGTACAATGAGTTGAGCCAGTTGGAGTGCGCCTTTTACGCAAACAAGGGGATCTAACGTGTTTCCGATCATGCCCTCTATCGCTTATCACGACCGTTACCACGATATTCAATACGCCCTCAGGCGCGAGACGAGACCCGCCAGCCGCATGGAAGCCCAGCGGCTGCTACTGGAGGACACCAGGATGTACCACCTTAATTCCATGATCGTTGATCAGCGCGCGCTGGATCGCGACCGCGATCTCGCGCGGAGGCAACTGATTGTCCAGGCGAAGGGATCCAAAGTCTTAATGACCTCGAGATTCCGCCAGGCTCTCGGCGGTGCGCTGATTTTCATCGGTAAACGTATCACGCCCCAATTCGCGCAGGGTGAGCCGAAATTCAATGGCTGATCTCCACCCGCGACCTCATTCATCAATCGAAAGCCCGGACGGTCAGCCCGTCCGGGCTTTCGCATGTTCACTCGGTACTGACGGGTTGCCCCGGCACGCATCGCGGTGCCACACTGACCAAGATTGACCTTGAGGAACATCAGTCGGTCGCACACCGGCAGCGATAACCCGTTCCAACTCCAAAGGCACCCGCGAGATGACCCGCATTATCGGTTTTTTCAACCAAAAGGGTGGCACCGCCAAAACCACCAGCACCCTGAACGTAGCAGCGGCGCTGGCTGAACGCGGAAGATCCATCCTGGTTGTCGACCTCGACCCTCAGGCCAGCCTGACGATGGCGACTGGAATCGACGTGACCGCGATCGACCTTTCCGTGTACGACCTGCTGCTAGACGACCGGGTCGGTATCGGCGACCTGGCGCTTCCAACCAGGATTGCCGGTGTCGACATCCTCCCTTCCCACCCCGACCTGGCGGCCGCGGAGCTTGAGTTGCTGAACGTGCTCGAGCGGGAACGGCAACTCGACCACCGGCTGCGAGCCGCCGACGTGACGTCCTATGATTATGTCCTGATTGACTCGCCGCCGGCCCTCAACATCATCTCGATTAATATCCTGGTTGCCATCCGGGAACTCGTGATCCCGATCGAGCCGCATCCCCTGTCGATCATGGTGCTGCACCGTCTCTTCGAAACGATCGACCGGATCAGGCGCCTCAACCCCGATCTGGCCGTGCTCGGATTCCTGCCAACAAAGGTTCACCATTCGTCGCGGCTGGCAGCCGACATGCTGCTGACACTCGAGGAGCGCTATCCAGCCGTGCCACTGCTTCCCCTGGTTCCGCTTTCGGTGAAAGGCGCCGAATCGACCGCCGAGCGGACCAGCGTACTGCAGTACATGCCGAAATCGTCGATCGCCGCCGCCTACCGCGAAGTTGGGGCCTGGCTGGAGGAAAGCGGGGCACTTGCCATCGACGCTGGAACGCCGGTGCCGCGATGAGCGACGCAGAGCGACGCCCACGCAAGCGATTTACGGTCGATGCCCTGTTCAGCGATACCCGCCCCCAGGCAGTGGGTGTCAGGGACCTGGCCGAGGCCAAGGGCATCGCGATCGACCGGATCCATCCCGATCCATCGCAACCCCGACGGACCTTCGACCCGGACAAGCTTGACGAACTTGCCGCCAGCATTGCCATTGAAGGCGTGCTGCAGCCAATCGTCGTCCGCTTCGATCCTGACAACGACCGCTACGTGATCGTGCACGGAGAACGCCGTTGGCGGGCGGCGAAGCGCGCTGGGCTAACCGAGCTTCCGGCGATCGTGCGGGACGTTCCGGTTGAACGCCGGCTACTTCAACAGCTGATGGAGAACGTCATCCGGGATGACCTGAATGCCGTTGACCGGGCTGCCGCCCTTCGCGCCCTCCGGAGCCAGATGGGCGAGCCGCCGTGGGATGAGGTCGCCGATGCAGTCGGGATCAAGCGCAGCCGCCTGTTCCAACTTCTTGGCACCGGCAAGCTCAACCCGACTGCCCGGGAAGATATCCAGGCAGGACGCCTGAGCGAAAAGCAGAGCCGGGCGCTCCAGGGTCTATCCGCCGCGAAACAGGAGGCGCTCCGCGACCTGATCGTGGAGCAAAACGTACCCGCTCAGGCCGCGATGCGCCTGGCACGGGCGTACAAGGGTATCGATGTATCGCCGCCAGACGACATCGCGGCCGCGAAACGTACGCTCCTCCAGGTCCATGGCTTCGTCTTCGCGAAAAGTGACGACCAGCTCCAGGCACAGACCCGCGTGCTGCTGGGGGCAATTCGCAACGCCGCCTCCGGTTCGTCCAAAGCGAGGGACCAGCTCAAATCACTCGCCTCAACGCTCGACGCCACGTCATTCCGGGAAGAACGTTTGAGTCAGGAGATCAACGCCATCGCCAAGTCGCTGGCGT
The DNA here is from genome assembly GCA_030858375.1 of Chloroflexota bacterium. Taxonomy (GTDB): domain Bacteria; phylum Chloroflexota; class Chloroflexia; order Thermomicrobiales; family UBA6265; genus JACCYX01. The sequence continues at coordinate 2,815 of JALZMD010000264.1, read as the reverse complement.
CGATCCCGACCGGGAATACCCTGCGCTCGGCCACTGTCGACTCGCACCTGCGCGACCTTCGGGATGCACTCGACGCCCTCTTGATCGAGTCCGGGGATCGTACGCCCCAAGATTGACGAAGGGCTCCGGATTGCATAATCCGCAGCCCTCCGAGTCCGTCTCCGGTAACCCATGGCTACCACCAGTTACATTGGTTGTTCGAGAATGTCGGCCGCGAGTCCACACCAAACCTGTGTGACAACACGGCCAGTGATGTCAGTGCCAGGACCGCAAACACAATGATCAACGTCTCCATGATGTCACCCCGTTCCGTGTCACGAACGACCGCGGCGGCTGAGATTTACTACCGGATCCAGCCGGTGCGAGACAGGTGATGCAGTTCCCAGTTGGCGCGTTCGGCCAAGGCTGCTTCGCGCGTCTTTCGATCCTGATACCGGCGCGCCGCGTCCGGTGATGGTGCATCCGGCACGCGCTCGAAACGAATATCGATCCTAAGGCGGCGAGACCCCAACGACAAGATGCTCATGGTTGCTCCCGGCAGGTCGTCGTGCGAGCGCATGTTCTCAATCCCGGAAACGACCTGAAATACGTGTAACAATCCACCATCCGATGACCGATACGAGCGAGTCGAGCCGGCTTCCAGGCTCGTTCGTTTCGTCTTGAATAGAACGTGCTTCGTTCCTGTCTGTGAGAGATTAAAGCGGCCGAATGGCCATCCAATGCTCATGGAGATGTACACTCGACAATTGTCAGATGGCACCCCTTCGCGTCATGGATCGTCCGATTTGAAGCGCATGTTTCCCGTCACGGTCGTGGGCCTCATCGTCCTCCTGCTCGCATCATGCAGCAGCGATGGCACCGGTTCGACACCCCAGACCGTACCGCCAGCGACTGTGATTTCCACGTTGCCAGACAGCGCGCTGACGGTGGGTGAAGTCCTGGCGAGGCTTGAGGCCGCTTGGCCGTCGGTGCAGTCGATGAGAACAACGTTCTGGTCGGCCGAGGGACCGGCGGGCGCGACACCACCGGTAATCGGCATGGTGACGGTGGAAGAAGTCCGCCTCCCTGCTGACCGGCGCCTCGTGATAAGCCAGCACGGAATGATCACCGATGAACAGGTTGTGGTCGATGGGCAGATCTACATGAAAGGGACGCTGGTTCCGGCGGCAATCGCGCCGATGGTCGACACCGAAACCTGGGTGGAAGTCGATCCTGCCGCATCTGGTACCGGATCGCCCGTTTCGATGCAGATCAGTTACCTCCTGAGCCCGATCGTATCGCCCTTCGCGGATACCTTTCCGGAAACCGCAGGGCTGGAGATTACTCCCGGTGACAACCTCACGGTCACCGGGCGATCGTGCGAGACGTTCGCGTTCGGAGATCCGGAGGGCGTTTCCTATGAGCTATCGCTCGATGCGGCAGATCTGCCCTGCCGGTTCGTGCAATCCGCTAGTGGACACGCCAACGTCACCCTCTACGACTTCAACGATCCTGGTCTGTCGATAGCCGCTCCCACGCTTTCGACCCCCGCGGCGGATTGACGCATCTCCTGACCCTTCCAGTGCAGCGGCAAACGAGTTTTTAGCCGGGCAAGCTGTATCCTTGATCAGAGTTGGAACGGACATTTGGACGAGGAGCACCCGCTCCAATCCCGAAAGGACCTTTCGCATGAATGGAACAATGATCAGGTCAGCCCGGAGCACTCCGGCAATCGTTGCGATCGTCTGCGCGCTCATCGTCTCGGCCGTGGCGTGGACGGCTATCCCGCAATCCGCCGGGGCTTCGCCCGGCAATGGCACCGCAACGGTCGACCTGACGCCGCAGGACGGCGAGCTCACCACGGTCGAGCTCGTCGAGCAGGTCAACCCGGCGGTCGTTACCGTCTACAACCTGACGACGCTGGAAAATGAACTTACCGGTGAGTTGCAGGAGGTTCCACAGGGAACCGGCACCGGTTTCATCATCGACGAGGAAGGCCACATTGTAACGAATTGGCACGTCGTCACCGGGGGCGAGGAATACGCCGTGGCGCTGTCCGACGGGACCACTGTGCCGGCGGAGTTAATTGGCAGCGACCCACGTGACGACCTCGCTGTGGTGAAGATTGACCCCAGTGCAGTGACCGGAGTGGTGCCATTGGGCGATTCTGACGCGCTGCAACCGGGTCAGTCAGTCATTGCGATTGGCTCGCCCCTGGGCGCTTTCACCAACACCATCACCGCCGGCATTATCAGCGGCCTCGATCGTGATGGCTTTGGCGACCGGGGGTCGAATTGCCAGAACTACGCTGATTTGATCCAGCACGACGCGGCAATCAACCCAGGCAATTCAGGCGGGCCGTTGTTCAACATGCAAGGCGAGGTAATCGGCGTCAACACACTTGGATTGCCCCAAGGCCAGGGCGGCGTTCCCCTACAGGGCCTCTTCTTCGCCGTGCCGAGCAACCTGGTCGCAGACGTTGCTCAAGAATTGATCGAGAATGGCCGAATCGCGGCACCGTATCTGGGAATCTCCCAGCAACCGATCGACCCAGGAATCGCGGCAACGCTTGAACTCGATGTCGTTGGCAGCATTTTCGTGGTCGATGTGTCACCAGATACCCCGGCAGACGAAGCCGGCTTGCTCCCGAACGACATCATCACCGCGGTCGACGATAAAGAAATCGGGCCGGAGCAAGGGCTGGCGGCCATCCTCCTCGATTACCAGCCGGAGGACACTGTTGAACTCACTATCCTACGGGCCAACGCTGCGGAAGAGTTTGAGGAGCTGACCGTGGATCTCACGTTAGGTAATGTTCCTGACGAAGTGCTCGAAG
>JALZMD010000258.1 GCA_030858375.1 Chloroflexota bacterium | reverse complement strand
CAGTAAAGGTACGACCGCACCTCCGCGCACCATGCGAAGAATCAGCGGGGGATTTATCCTCACTTCAGGTTCATCGAAAGCGATTGCCAAGGCGTAAGAAGCATCAAAACGAGGACCATCGTTTAGGGTCGCCCCTCATGTGTCCAGGCCCTGATTTCGTCGATGGTTATGTTGTTTCGCGCAATGCGTTTAGCCGTTTGGAGCATTCTCTCAGCCACCGCGACGGCACGGTCAACATCATGATCGACACCCGGAGGGCCGAGGCGCGCCAGCGGTTCTCCCCGGTTCATGATGACGGCGTCATGGCCTGCCTCACTCTTTTTGACGAGCTCGGCAAGAGTTTCCTTGGCGTCGTTGGTGGCAACCGTAGACATGTCATGACTCCCTCTCCAGTCAGCGCTCCATGCGAGGGGGCGTTTGACGATGTTGAATCCTTCCCGGCCTGGCGGGCCAGCCACTCCAGCATGACCGGGTAATTAGGTGGAACCGGTTCCAACCTGGCCTTGTCGACGCCTCGGTAGGTGATAATGAACGTTTCGTCGGCCTTGACGCGACGCAGGAGTTCGTACCATCGGGCGCGGGCCAGGGAAATGCCGTTTCGTTGCGGTTCCCTGGGATCGTCAGCTGCAGCTTGGTGGTCAGCCATCGTGTGCCTCCTTACGAATCAGTCTATTGACCGGACTCTGGAAGTCAATCCACGGCCGAGGCGTCGTTTTCCTGTGCTGCAGCGAACAGGGCGATCCAGTTTGGATCGCCCTGTCGCTTCGACTCGTTGGTGCAACGATGATGCTAAGGCGCGGGTGTCGCCTGTTGCACGGCGGCCAGCGCCTCCAGCACCTGGCCGAGGCGCTCCTGCTCCTCGCCGTAGGTGGTCCAGTCGCCGGCCTGGAGGGCGGTCTGGGCGCGGTCGTAGCTCGCGAGGGCTTCGTTGGCGAGCTCACCTTCGGTTAATCCGGCGAGGTCGCCGGTTGTCGCTGGCGCCGCCGCTTCGGGTGTGCCGGTATCGGGCTGGTCGACCGTAGCGTCCGTGGGCGCTTCGGTGACCTCGTCCGGGACATCCTCGATTTCGCCTACCGAGGCGGCGTTGGGATCGGCCAGGGCGGCGATCGCCTCGGGCAGCGTTGGGCGCATCACCACCTGCTGGTTCGTGGCAGCAATGACGCGGACGAGCTTCGGTGCGGCGGCGGTCGAGTCCCGCGATTGCAGGTACAACGGCTGGATGTAGAGCATCGCATCGTTGACAGGGATCACGAGCATGTTGCCGCGGATCACTTCGGTGCCGCTCTGGTTCCAGAGCGTGATTTGTTGCGAGATTTCGGGATCCTGGTCGATCTGGGCGTCGATCTGCATTGGGCCGAACACGGTCACCTGGCGTGGATACCGATATTGCCGGAGCCGGGTCTGGCCCGTTTCGTCAGTGGTGCCGGCGAACCAGGCCGTCATGTTTTGCCGCGACTGGCCGCCGCCAGGTGTAAACGGGACGGTGAGCGCAAATTCGGTTTCGGTCTCGTTCGGCAGTTCCTGAGTGACGAAGTAGGGCTCGACAGTTTGGGTTACACCGTTGAGCTCTTCCTGCGCCACGATCCACTGGTCGTCGCCATCGTAGAGGGACCTGTTGTCATCCACATGATACGTCGACCAGACCTCGGATTGCGTCCGAAACAGCTGCTCGGGATACCGAAAGTGGGCGGTGATCGACGCCGGGGCCTCGGTGACTGGGGTCAGGAGGTCGCCGTAGACCTCGCCGTAGGCATCGGCGATGGGATCGGCTTCGGCGGTGCGGTAGAAGGTCGTGGTGCCGTCGTAGGCGTCGATCACCACTTTGACGCTGTTGCGCAGGTAGTTTTCGCCGTCGTATTTGGTGGCCTGGGGGAATCGGTCGGTCGAGGTGTAGCCATCGATGATCCAGTACATTCGCCCATCGGCGATCACCAGGTAGGGGTCCTGGTCGTAGTCGAAGAAGGGAGCGATGCGCTCGGCACGGTCGATCACGGACCGGGTCTGGATCAACCGCGAGTCGCCGGTGAGCTGGCCACTGATGAAGACGTTGCGATCGTTGAGCGTGAGTGCGGCGAGGCCACGCGTAAAGACGTTGCCGAGCGAGATCGATCCGGCGGGCGTGCCTTCGAAGCCGCCATCTTCCATACCCTGATCAATACCGGTGAACTCCGTTTGGTCGGTGTTAATGATTATCCAGTCCTGCGGGAGTTCACCGAAGTAAATCTCCGGTCGTTCGATGGCAAGTTCGGAAGGGCCAACCGGTGGGACATCGCGAACCATCAGCACGGGCCAGCCATCCGAGGAAACCTGGCTGACGGGGCTGACGATGGCACCGTATCCGTGGGTATAGGCAAGGTGCCGGTTGGTCCAGGTCCGGGCCGTTTCGCGCAACCCGTCGATGTTGAGCTCGCGCGCGGAGACAAGGACCTGGACAGTTTGCCCATCGATTTCGTAGGAGTCGACATCGATATCCGAGAACTCGTAGTAGGGCACGAACGACTGGAGTTGCTGGTAGATCGGCGTGACCACCCGGTAGTCCCAGATCCGGACGTTACTGAGTGGTGGCTCGTCGGCCGGCAGCTGGTTGGGGTCGATCCGGTCCTGGCCGGTGAGTTCGGTGACCTCGACATCGTCAAGGCCGAACCCGGCGACGGTCATATCGATGTTGCGGGCAATGTACTGCTCCTCGCGGCTGAACTCGTTTGGTTCGACGACGAACCGCTGGACCAGGACCGGCAGGAGCGGCGTCACGATGAATGCCAGCACGAACCAGCCTCCCAACAGGCCGGCCAGCCATTTCGGCGTGCGGAGTACGTAGCCGGAGGCAAGGCCGATCGCTGCGGCCACCGACAGGAAGACCATCAGCCAGTTGAGCGGGCGGACGATGTTGACATCGGTGAAGCCGGGGCCAATGACGACGCCTCGCGTGGAGAACACCAGTTCGAAGTTGCGCAGGATGTAGCCGAGGGCCACGAGCAGCAACATCGCGCTCCCCAAACCACTGAGGTGCCGGAGCGCCACGAACGGCACGTTACCCCATGACCCGAAACGGACACCCAGCCGGACCAGGTAGACGATAGCGACGGCGACGATCGTGATCCCGACGATCCAGAGCAGGGAAACCTGGATACCCTTGAGCACCGGCAGGGTGAAGACATAGAAGCTGACATCGCGGTTGAAGGTGGGATCCTTGACCCCAAACTCTTCGGCGCGGAGTGCGAGCCAGACGTCGCGCCAGAAATCCTTGGTGATCCAGCCCACGATCACGAACAGCACGATGCTTCCGATGGCTCCAAGGAGATTCAGGGCACTTTTGCTGAAACGGCCAACGCGGCCTTCGCGGATCGTGGTCTGGTTCCGCGTGTTGCGGACCGCCAGCCGGACATTCACGTAAAAGATGGCCGCCGCGATGAGACCGCCGACCAGGAAGTTCACCGTGACGCCGATGTAGTTGGTGACGATGATCGAGCGGTAACCCATGCTCCCGAACCAGAGCCAGTTGATCCAGAAGGGCGCCGTGATGGTGGCGAGTATGAACAACCCGATCACTACCCCGGCCGCGATGAGCATGCGAAGTGTCGACCCTGAGAGTCCAAATCTCGAACCCGAGGTTCGGCCGGCCGGAGTGCCAGCCGATGACTTCCGGGCGTTGCCTCTAGAAAATCGTTGGAACACGTATCCCCCTGATCGAGTTGGAAGGCACCTTCGGACACGGATTCGACCCGGTCACATGGTACGATTTAGAGAGCATACCGCACCGTCGCGACCCCCGCGTGAATGGACTTCGTCTCCCGCATGACCTCCCTCATCCCGGCACAGCTCCCCGATGATGCAACCCCGCCCGATCTTGCGGTGCAGAGCCTCGGAAGTGGCAGTTCCGGCAACGCTTTCCTCATCCAGGCTGCCGGCACAACCTTGCTGCTCGACTGCGGCGTGGGGATCAGGACGATCACGCGGGCGTTGCGTGATCGTGACCTGCGGCTCGACGACCTGGACGCCGTGCTGGTGACGCACGAGCATGGCGATCACATCCGGTCGCTTTCCTGCGTGATCGGCAAGAACGTGCCGATCGTCTCCACGGCGGGAACCCGGCGCCGGGCGAACATTCCCCCACCCCAATGGGAACAGATCAGCCCAAAAAGGCCGCTGGCGGTTGGGCCGGTGACGGTCTGGTCGATTACTGTCAGTCACGACGCGGCCGAGCCGTGCGGCTACCTCGTTGAAGCGGCTGGCCGGCGGGTGTCGATTTTTACCGATCTTGGTTGCTGGCACGAACGGCTGGTGGATCCAATCCGGGTCAGTGACCTGATCGTGCTTGAGTCGAACCACGACGACGACCTGCTCTGGGGCGGACCGTATCCCGCGCACCTGAAGCGGCGGGTTGCGTCCGCGGTCGGCCACCTCTCCAACGCCGATTGCGCGGCTTCGCTGGCCACGGCTCTGCGTGATGGTTCGGCTCCACCCGAAATTTGGCTGGCGCACCTCTCGGAGACCAACAATGAGCCAATGACGGCGCGCCAGGCCACGCTGGGGGCGCTGGAAGCTGTGGGGTTGGCACTTGATGTGACGCCCCTTCCGAGGCGGTCACCGGGGCCGATCTGGACGCCATCCACAGCCCGGAACGCCCAGGACTGGAACCCCGCACCACCTCCGGCATTGCTGACCCAACTCACCATGGATGCGATGTTTTAGCAGGCAGGGTGGATCTGGACATCGTGCCTGATTGCCGAGAGCGCGCTCGTTATACTCCATGGGACCGGGACGATCATCCTGCGTTGTAGCGGCGGGACGCGCCCCTGTGCGTCGCTCAATCCGGAGCAATTCCAGCAATGAATGTGGTTTCTCTTTTTCACGATCGCCTGGCGACAACCGTGCTGCTCTTTTTCGTCGTGGCCGGCGTCTGGGGCCTGGTCGAATTCGCCCGCGGAGGTCAGCTCGGCGGCAATATCGCCGGCATGCTGATCATCGGACAGGTGCTGGTGGTGGTGCAGGGGGCGCTGGGGATGGTGCTGTTCGTTTTCGACAACCGGCCCGACGACCTCGTGCATTTGCTCTACGGCTTCACGGCCGCCCTTGTCCTCCCGTTCGTCTGGTCATACGTGCGGGACAAGGCGCCACGCCAAGGGCTGCTGCTTTACAGCCTGGTGGCACTGTTTATCGTCGGTCTCGCGATCCGGGGGATGACGACCGGCAGTTCATGACTCGCACCAACACGTGAAGCACGGGCGGCGCACTTTTGCGGAGGTGCGCCGCTGTCGTTAAGCGTCAATTCATGGGTACCAGGAAGGAGAATTTTCGGCGTCACCCCGGCAATTAGTGACTAACGGACACACTGTCTAATCGGTACGTTCATTGTTGACACGCGTTATTGAAGCGGCGTACAATCCGACCGTACAGTATGAAGCGTACACCCTGATCGCCGCGACAACTCGAGGTTGCGTGGAGCAACTATCGGACCTGAAAGGAGTCATCGTGGAGTCCGAGTCCCGAGACTACCAGGAGGTCATGGACAACGCGCTGCAACTGGTCTACAGCCATCACCATCGACTCGTGTCTCAGCTTTATCCTGAGTCGTTTCGATCGGTATCGCTGGATCAGCTCCGCAGTGGACCGCTTGGCCAGGATCTTCTACGCCTCGCCCGGCTGGCACGTGGCCAGATCCGGGAACCCAAGGAACTGGTGCTGGAGGCGATCGACTCCGTGCTTCAGCTGATGTTCTGGCCCGCGGCCGCGGAAGATTATTCCGTACCGCGAGCATTTTGGGATACCGACCTAGGCCGGATGCTGGCCCTTGCCAAATATCGCGCGTATGACCAGAGCGAGCTGGTGAGCATCGGGAACGCGGCGCAACAGCTGGGTGTGACGCGGCCGACGATCTATCGCTGGATGGATGACCGGTCGTTGAGCTATGTGCGGGATGACATGAGCGGGCGAACGTTCGTGGTCCGGCGCGACATCGATAACCTGAAGCGCGTCGCTAGCGAGTTCTAGCCGGCGCTGCATCACCGTCGATCACTTGCTGACAAAGGGAACACTGGTCAGGCGAGGGTTCGGCACAACACAATCGGATGGAGCCAAGCGGCTGGTGGGGAAACTCGCCAGCCGTTTTGCTGCCCGAAATACTACGAGTGGAAAGCGATCAGGTGAGGTCGCGGTGGCCGTGGAGATCGGCGATGGCGACGATTGCGCCGTGGCGGACGTAGAGCCGGGGCAGGCGCGCAGTGAGGCCGGTGGCCATTTCATAGCCAATAGTGCCTGTCAGGGCGGCGAGGTCATCCAGGGTGGGTGCGTTGCCCGTGGCCACCGTGCCGTCGCCTGCGATCACTACTGCTACGCCGGGTTCGACGGGGATTCCTTCCGGCAGGCGGATTACCGTCTGGTCCATGCTGACACGGCCGATGACGTCGGCATGTTGACCCCTGATTGACATCCAGCCTTGTGACGACAGTCCGCGCCGGTAGCCATCGGCATAGCCGATCGGAATCAGCGCGGCCCGCTCGTTACCGCCGGAACGATAGGTGCCGCCATAGCCCACCTGATCGTCTGGCGACAAATCGAAGACGCGGGCGATCCGGCCGTGGATCGTGAGCACGGGCCGCATCGGCGCGGGCAGCAGGATGGACTGATCTGGGACGAGCCCGTAGATCGCGATACCGACCCGGACCATATCCCGGTGATACGCGGGAAAGCGGAGGGTGGCGGCGCTGTTGGCAATGTGCCGCAGTGGCGGGCCAGCATTGCCTACATCCAGGTCCC
>JALZMD010000237.1 GCA_030858375.1 Chloroflexota bacterium | reverse complement strand
AAGACAGAGAAGCAAGGCAACGATCGTTGCCCAAAAAGGCCAGCGGCCTGACCGTGAATCTGCGCGCATCACGTACTTCCTTTGCGAATAGCAACCGAGCGCCTGGACAGCACTCCCGTTTCCCTTCGAACGCTCCCGGGCCGGCAGCAATGACCCAAACCAGCGTTGCGTTTCCAATCATGCACTCTGCCCAGAATACATGAGTGGCGGATTTGCCACGCGGGACGTCGGCGTGATCCATGATGGTCGAACGCCGTGGAAGAGAGACGATCGCGGCGGCCGGATCGTTCCCGTTTCCTGATCGGTTGGGGAAGATCGTTGAGCAGGTAGCAGGCTGTATACTTAGCCATGCTAACCTTTTTCCGGCGCACTGACCGCGGCGCCCCGGAAATGACCAGGATCCTGACCGTCTTGCACACCACCCACGATCTCGCCACCATCTTCGTCGATCTCATCCCGGGCCTGCACGAGCTCCTGCGCCAGGGAACAGGCGGCAAGCCGCACCTTGAGTCGTTGCGGCCCGCGGGTCCCGACGTACCCGGGCAGATCCGGATCATGCGCGTGCTGCGGCAGCGTGGACCACTGACCATGCAGGAACTGGCGACCGCGACCGACGTCTCGGCGCCGACCGTCAGCGGTATCGTCAAGCGCCTTGCCGCCCAGCAGGTCGTCGACCGCCGGCCGCATGAGGAGGACGGCCGCGTGGTCCTCGTCGACCTGACACCGGAGGGACGGGCCGCAATGGAGGCCTTCAGGGAATCCCGGATCGGTGCGCTCCGGGCCCGGCTCGACATCCTCGATCCAGCCGACCGTGACGCGATCGCCAATGCCCTGCCCGCCCTGCAACGGCTGTTCGACATGAAAGGGACGTCGTGAACGAAACCCGCCGGCTCGCCACCTTCCTCCGCTCCTACCGGCTCTGGGTCATCCTCGCCCCGCTGATGATGACCCTGGAGGTGGCGCTGGATCTGCTCCAGCCGTGGCTGATCGCCCGCATCATCGACGACGGCATTGCCAATTCGGATATCGATGTTGTGCGCCAAACCGGACTGATCATGATTGGCGTGGCGACCCTCGCCATGATCGTCGGCGTCTCTTGCTCGATCTTCGCCGTCCGTGCCTCGCAGGGATTTGGGGCCGACCTGCGCGGCTCGCTCTTCAGAAAAGTGCAGGACCTCTCGTTCGGCAACCTCGACCGGCTCGAAACGGGAGGCCTCATCACCCGTCTCACCAACGATGTCACCCAACTCACGGAAACGGTGGCGATGCTGCTGCGGATCATGGTCCGCGTGCCGCTCCTGCTGGTCGGCAGCATGATCCTGGCGGCCTTCACCAGCCCCCGGCTGGCGCTCCTCTTCCTGGTCCTGATGCCAACCATCGCCGTGGTGATCGGGCTCGTGATGCGGGTCGCCTTTCCCATCTTCAAGGTGGTCCAGAAGAAGCTGGACCGGCTCAACACCGTGATGCAGGAAAACCTGGCTGGGGTCCGGGTGGTGCGCGTCTTTGCCCGCACCGGTTACGAGCGCGACCGGTTCGAAACGGCGAACACCGACCTGAAGGAAACGACGCTCTCGGTGATCAAGTACATCGTGATCGTGATGCCGGTGCTGATGTTCGTGATCAACGTCGGGATCGTCGCCGCCCTGTGGTTCGGCGGCCGCATGATCGACACGGGTAGCCTGCAAGTCGGGCAACTGGTCGCTTTTTCAAACTACCTGCTTCAGAGCCTGATGTCGATCATGTTCCTCTCGATGCTGGCGATGCGGTTCGCCCGCGCCGAAGCCTCGGCGACCCGCGTCAATGAGGTACTCGACAGCGTTCCCACGGTGACGAATCCACCGGTCGCAATCGAGGAGTTCCGGCCACGCGGCCGCGTCGAATTCGACAACGTGACCTTCGCCTACGATGCCGATTCCGAACCGGTCCTGCGCGAGATCAGCTTCACCGCCGAACCAGGCCAGACGATTGCCATTCTCGGCGCCACCGGCTCCGGCAAATCGAGCCTGGTCAGCCTCATCCCCCGTTTCTACGACCCGACCGGGGGCCGAGTCCTGATCGACGGCGTCAATGTCCGCGAGATCGACGAACGGGTCTTGCG
>JALZMD010000200.1 GCA_030858375.1 Chloroflexota bacterium | reverse complement strand
TCAAAAGCCTGCGCCCGGACGTGCGCGTGGTCGGCGTCGAACCCATCGGGGCGAACAAGATCCGCAAAAGTCTCGATGCCGGCAAGCCGCTCCGGACTGGGCCGATCGCAACCGTCGCCGATGGCCTAGCGGCGCCCTTCGCCGGGAACCTGACCCAGGCGATCATCAGTCATTATGTCGACGACGTGGTCCTGCTCGAAGAATACGAGATCGTCCATGCGATGTGCCTGATCCTCGAGCGCATGAATGTCCTGGTCGAACCGTCCGGCGCCGCCTCGCTCGCGGCCGTGCTTTCTGACAAAGCCGGGATCGAGCCGGGAAGCAAGACAGTGGTGATCCTAACCGGCGGCAACGTCGACCGCGAGAAGCTCAAGAGCCTCCTCTAGACCCAGTGCTTCGGCAAATGCCTGTCAGCCGTCAGCATGGCTGTTCCCGTCATGGGATCGAGAACGGCCGATCGCCATCCTCATACAGCGAACGGCGACGCGCGGCCACGATCATGGCGATCTGGTCGGCAGACATCCCCAACGTACCCAGCATGTGGTCGACACATTCCAGCCCCGCTTCGAACTCCGGCTGAATGACTTCGTCGGCTCCGGCATCCATCAACACCTGGACATCGTTGCGCGAAATTGCCCGGGTGATGATAGTTATCGCCGGGTTAAGTGCACGGGCACGGCGAACCGCCGCGCGCGACGCCAGCAGGTCCGAGACCGTGACGACCAGGACGCTGGCTTCCCGGACTCCGGCCCGGATCAGCAGCGCGTCGGATCCGGCATCCCCGTAGTAGGCGCGAACCCCCACTTCACGTAGTTCGCGGGTGGTGACCGGGTTGATCTCGATCACGGTGTATGGGTACTCGTTGCCGGCCAGGACGTCACCAAGTACGGCTCCCACGCGTCCATAGCCGCACAGCACCACCTGGTTGGCCTCGCCGACGTCGACCGGCTCGCCACCGACCTCCGCGGCTTCCTTCCACTTCACGCCCGGCAGGCGTTGGGACAGCGACACGAGGGCCGGACTGACACCGAGCAGCGTTGGGGAAATGAGGATCGACGCCGAGGCCACGGCCAGGATCAGTCCGTACTGCTCGCGATCGATAATCCCATCGGCCAATCCGAGACTGGCAAGCACAAAACTGAACTCGCCCATCTGCGCCAGTAAGGCGGCGGTTGACGTGCTGGTGCGGTAATTGGCTCCGGCGGCGAGGAGCGCGCCACCAGTGATAAGCAACTTGCCGATGACGAGCGTCGCAAGGAGCCCGAGCACCATCCGGATGTTATCGATCACGAACCACGGTTCCAGCAGCATGCCGACGGAGACGAAAAAGAGCGTCGCAAACAGGTCACGCAGCGGGATGACTTCGGAAAGCACGTGACTGTCGAATTCGGATTCCGAGACCACCAGGCCGGCCAGAAATGCGCCCAGCGCCAGCGACAGGCCAGCCAGTTCGCTGAGAAGAGCAGTACCCAGGGCAATGAACACGATCGCCACCAGAAAAAGCTCCCGGGATTCGAAGCGGGCTACGGCGTAGAGCACCTTTGGGGCGAGCTTTGTACCGACCACGATGACCAGGATCAAGGCGATCGCGGCAATACCCAACGACTGCGCCAGGGAGAGCAGGATATCGTCGCTATCTCCGGTCAGGACCGGCAGGACGGCGATGATCGGCACAAGCGCGAGGTCCTGCACGATGCCGATGCCGAGCGCCGTGCGGGCGTGGGGACTGTTCGCTTCCCCGCGAGATGCCGCCAGCTTGAGGAGAACGATCGTGCTCGAGATGGCGAAACAGCCGCCGAGCACCGCTGCCGCTTGCCACGACCAGCCGATCACCAACCCGGCAACCAAGCCAACCACGATCGTCAACGGAATCTGGATGCCGCCGGTCATGATCGCGACCCGCCGAACGTGCCGCAGCTCCGAAAACGACAGCTCCACCCCGATCGTGAACATCAGGAAGGCGACGCCGAGACCGGCCAAGGTTTCAACGTTGGCGATATCGGCGACCAGACCCGGCGTGTTGGGTCCGATCAGGATACCGGCGATAATATAGCCGACCAGCACAGGCTGGCCAAGGCGCTGGGTAACCGCACCGCCCAGCAGCGCCGCGCCCAGGGCGATCACGAGATCCACGATCAGCCGGTATTCTTCCATGCGCTATCGGCCCCGGTTACGAAAAACAGGAATTTCCAGGTATCGGTCGGCCCGCCCTGACCTGAAATCCCAGCCAGGGAGCACGCGAGCCGGAAACCGTTCGGCACGTCGAATGTACCAGCTATCCTGACGCTTGCCGTCCGATTGCCCTATCGTGGCTTGATTTGTCGGGGCGACCGTGAGACAACAGAGGGCACAAACCAATCCGGCTTTGACGAGGACCGTTCCTCGAATCGGTGTGGTACAGCGAACCGCGTGGCTGAGATACGGTCCACACCCGGCGAACGATGACCTCCGAGCTGTGCCCCCAACCTGCCGGCATCATCGGCAGCAGTAGGATGCACCGGCGCCCCCGTTACCGGGCCACGCTGGCGGTTACACCACGAAGCCATCACACACGTCTTCGCGCCGCTCAGCGATCGAGGCGCTTGCCGCGAGGCGAGCGCGAACCCTGGGTGGTACCACGAGACCGGCCGTGCCCCTCGTCCCTCGGATGACGACGGGCGCGATGTCTTTAAGGAGGTACCACATGACCGATCCGAGCGTTGGCCGGTATTACATCACAACGTCTATTCCGTATGTCAACGGAACGCCGCACATCGGGTTTTCGCTCGAGGTCATCCAGTGCGACGCCTTGGCCCGCTTCCACCGCC
>JALZMD010000166.1 GCA_030858375.1 Chloroflexota bacterium | reverse complement strand
ATCAGGACCAGGTCGATCTCTTCGTCCAACCGCTCCTGTACCCAGCCGATTTCAGCGGCCAAGCGTTCTGGCTTCGCCCGATAGGCATCGATCAGGATGAGCAGTGAGCGGTGCACGATGATATCTGATGCGGCGAGTAACGCACCATCCAGGGTCGTGAGCTTCACCGTCAACAGATGCCTGAGTTCCAAGGTGAGCTCCATGCTTCCCGGTTTGCCCAAGCCAGCAAATCGAGCGGTTCGCACAAGCGTGCTGGGGCCATGCGGCGAATCTGGATATGGGCGTGGGTATTGAGCGCGATTTCACCCGATCCGTTGCTGCGATGACATACCAGCTCTTTCCCGATGCGATCCGGCACGGCTGTCCCACCTCTGGCGCCAGCCGGCACGACACGTCGACTAATCCGGGAACCCTGCCTGACAACGACTGATGAAGTGTGAGCAAATGCGGGAAACGACGGCGAAGTCCCGGTTCCAGTGGGGAAATGTTAACGACCATCCATCGTTTCCGAATCCGGACTGCTGGCCAGGACAGCCAGCAAGTCCTTCCTTGACTTTCCTGACTCCATCGTCGCGTACGCCGCAATACTCACGCATCCAGAATATTGCGGATATTCGCCGACTTGAGCACTACGTAATTCCCTGTTTCCGCGGCTGGAGGGATTTAAATCACGTAGGACACACACAACCCGCCTGGACATTTCATCGACCAGGCGGGTAGAGAAACGAATTGGAGGCAGACCTGGAAATGCTGGCAGAAAGCGGTGCGCCACTGTGGGTCAGGCAATTCGCTCCAGTTCGGCGCCAGCATCGCGGGCGGCAGCACCAAGCTGGGTGACGGCGATCACGTCGTCCAACAGATCGTCCGCCTCGTCGAAGCCATTGAGCGCTTCGAGTAATGCCAGTCCACGACGCTGGATTCGACGCAGCTCCCTGGGCGTAATGGTCTGGTAGCCGTCGCTCAGCGCGTTGTCAGGGTCGGCGTGGACCTCGATCATGAGCCCGTCGGCACCCGCCGCCAGTCCTGCCATCGCCATCCGGGCAACAAGCGACCGGCGGCCCGTGCCGTGGCTGGGGTCTACGATGATCGGCAAGTGGGACACTTCCCTGATCGAGGGAACGACATTAAGATCGAGGCTGAAGCGGAATGCGGCATCGAAGGTGCGGATTCCGCGCTCGCACAGCACGACGTTGGTGTTGCCGCCCGCCATGACGTACTCCGCACTCATCAGGAATTCTTCCTGGGTGGCGGCAAAACCCCGCTTGAGGAGGACCGGTGTGTTGGTCCGCCCAACGCGCTTGAGCAGCGGGAAGTTGGCCATGTTGCGCGAGCCGATCTGCAGCATATCGGCGTGCCGGGCCACGAGCTCGACCTGCTCGGGTTCCATTACCTCGGTCACGACCGGCAATCCCGTCGCCTCGCGCGCCGCGACCAGCGCCTCGAGGCCCTCCTGGCCCAGGCCCTGGAAAGAGTAGGGTGAGCTGCGGGGCTTGAAGGCGCCGCCACGCAGGATATTCGCTCCAGCAGACTTAACCGCCCGGGCAATCTCGACCTGCTCGTCGATCGATTCGATCGAGCAGGGACCAGCCATGAAAACCGGCGAGTCGCCACCGACAGCGACGTTGCCGACCATGACCACCGAGCGCTCGCGTGCATCGAGACTCGCCATCATGAATGGCTTGTGCACCGGCAGGGTCCGCTCGACCCCGGAAAGCTCTATCTGCTCAACGGGCAAGGTTCCGGCAATCCCGATAACCTCACCGCCGCCGCCATTCTTCATGGCCTGGGCATGCAATCCACGCTCGAGCGCCGCCGCGAGAATGGCTGCCCTGGTCGATGATGGCGCGTCTTTGGCAATCGTGATCAACATGACCTGCTCCCGTCTCCTGTGTCGCCTGACCGGGCCGATCCGGCCGCTGCTGATGGCCCCGGGTTTTCCGGGTAACAAAAAACCGAGGCATGTGCCTCGGTTCCCCCTGATGCTTGCGTGCGTGTGGCGATTTGACCCAGTTAGCCAAATCGCCCCGCCAGCGCAGCTGGGGGGTTAGTAAACCAGTAGTAATAGAACGACGAAAGCCACGAGGCGCTTGCGCTCCCCGAGGTTTCAATGTGCTCTACGACTGGTGGGTTCGTGACCTGAGTATTCATGACGCTAGCAGGGTATCCCGGCGGATCGGCGATTGTCAAGGGTTTTTGGTCAACGATTTGGATCCGTGGCGCTTTGCCTGTGTCGTGCGGTTCGATGCTCCCCAACCGTCATCCGTTACGTTAAATTTCCCAGAGAATACCGAGCCGCGTCGGGATATCTTTTGAAGTTCACGGTCCTGAAACCAGATTCCTCGCAAGTTCGGAATGACACCAGCGTGGCAGGCACTGTCGGCGCCGACAGTGCCTGCCACCATGCGCTTTAGACGGCCTTGACTTCGGTGATGAGCTTGCCGAGCGACGCCTTCGCATCGCCGAAGAGCATGGATGTCTTGGGATTGTGGAAAAGTTCGTTTTCGACTCCGGCGAATCCCGAACTCATGCCGCGTTTGAGTACGATCGCGCTTGTCGCTTCGTCGACCTTCAGGATAGGCATGCCGTAGATCGGGCTGCCGGGATCGTCCCGCGCGGCCGGATTCGTCACATCATTGGCGCCGATCACCAGCACCACATCGGTCTTGGCGAAATCGTCGTTGATCCGATCCATCTCATACAGGTCATCGTAGGGCACGTTCGCCTCGGCCAACAGGACGTTCATGTGACCGGGCATGCGCCCCGCCACCGGGTGAATGGCGTAGCGCACATCGACTCCGCGCTTCTGGAGTTCACTGGCTAGTTCCTGTACCGCATGCTGCGCCTGGGCCACGGCCAGCCCATAGCCCGGCACCACGATCACGCGCTGGGCATAGGCCAGGGAGACAGCGGCATCTTCCGGCGATACCTCACGCGTTGGACGCTCTTCACCCGTGCCAGCACCATTGGCGGATGATGCGGGCGCCGCGCCGAACGATCCGAAGATCACACTGGCTATCGAGCGGTTCATCGCCCTGGCCATGATCATCGAGAGGAAGACGCCGGACGCTCCAACGAGCGCACCCGCTACGACCAGTACCTGGATATTGAGCGCAAAGCCGGTGAGGGCTGCCGATACTCCTGTGAGTGAGTTCAGGAGCGCGATGACGACCGGCATGTCGGCACCGCCGATTGGAATGACCAGGAGGACACCGGCGACGAGCGCAAAGATCACCGTCAACACCAGCAGCGTTTTCGATGCGGCATTGACGTCCAGCAGGAGAACGATGAGACCAAGGAGAACCATCCCGCCGATCGATACAGCCGTCACGAGCTGCCGGTTGAACGGGAGTTCCGACCGGCTGGGAATCAGGCCCTGCAACTTGGCGAAGGCGACTGCACTGCCGGTCGCCGAGATCGCGCCGATGATACCGCCGAGGACGATTGCGAGCACGACGCCGCGGCCGACATCGACGATGCCGAGGAATTCGGCGACCGCAATGAGCGCCGCGGCCAGGCCACCGAAGCCGTTGAACACGGCGACCATCTGCGGCATCGCCGTCATCTGGACGCGCATCGCCGGAACATAACCGATTGCACCGCCGATCACGATGGCGAGAAGGATCCAGAGATAGTTGCTATCGATCTGTTCCAGAAACAGAGTGACGATCGTGGCCAGGACGATAGCGCCCATGGCGAGGTAGTTGCCCACGCGGGCGGTCGCCGGCGAACTCAGCCGATTGAGCGAAACGATGAGCATGATGACGGATACCAGGTACCCAAGGTCAATGAAGGCGTCGCGCCAGTTGTCGATCATTTTTGCCGCTCCGCCGCTGCTACGCCACCACCGCCCGGTTCACGTTTCCGGAACATTTTCAGCATGCGGTCGGTGACCGCGAATCCGCCCACCACGTTGGCGGCGCCCAGCACCACGCCGAGAAACGCCATGACCGCAATCCACCACTCGTCGGCGGACCCGAGCACGATCATCGCTCCCAGGAGCACGATGCCGGAGATCAGGTTGGTCGCAGACATCAGCGGCGTGTGGATTGTCGATGGCACCCTGGTAATAAGTACCACACCAAGAAAGAGTGACAGGACGGAGACATAGGCTCCAAGCAGGAAATCCGGGTTCACAAGCGATGCCTCCTGGGCGGGACGATCAACTGATTCACGTTTTCTCCGTGTCTTCGCGCTGGGCGCCTACCTGTTGCTGTAATGGAGCGGCTTGCTGATCTTCTGGATCTGTAGGCAACTCCTCCGATTCCCTGGTGATGACATCAGCGGGCTCCGTCACCGGAACGGGAGCAGCTACGGGTGCTGGTTCAGCTTCCGGAAGGCCGTCGAGTTTCATGGCTTTGCGTGTCATCTCATGGATGATCTCGCCATTTCGCGTAATGCACATCCCCTTGATCACGTCGTCGGCCAGGTTGACATCGAGTTGGCCATCCTTGACCAGCAGTCCGAGGAGGTTCTGGATCACCCGGGCATACATCTGGCTGGCGTGAACCGGCATCGTGGCGGGAAGGTTAAGCTGACCGATGATGGTGACGCCCTCGCGGACAACGATTTCACCAGAAACAGTGAGATCGCAGTTTCCTCCCGTTTCGGCCGCCAGGTCGACGATGACACTGCCGGTGCGCATCCCCTCGACAGCAGAAGCTGGGATGAGCTTCGGTGCCGGGCGCCCCGGCACCAGCGCGGTCGTGATGACCACGTCGGAGTCCGCCACGTGGGCGTTGAGCCCTTCCTGTTGCAGCCGGAGCTCCTCTTCGGTCGCTGACCGAGCATACCCCCCGGCATCCTGGGTATCTTTGGAGCCGGTGTCGATTTCAACGAACTTCGCGCCGAGGCTCTCGACCTGTTCCTTGACGACCGGGCGGGTATCGTACGCCTCCACGACGGCACCAAGCCGGCGGGCGGTGGCGATCGCCTGGAGACCGGCAACCCCGGCGCCGATGATCAGGACCTTGGCGGGACGGATCGTGCCCGCCGCCGTCATCAGCAGCGGGAAAAACTTGGGTAGGTAGTTCGCTGCCATGAGGACAGATTTGTAGCCGGTGATCGTGGTCATGGCCGAGATTGCATCCATGGACTGGGCGCGGGTAATCCGGGGCACGGCGTCCATGCTGAAACTCGTGATCCGCTGGTCGGCCAGGGCCCGAACCAGGTCGTGATTTGCCAATGGTGCGAGAAAGGCGATCAATGTCGTATCGGGAAGCATCGCCGTGACTTCACTGTACGATGCGTCGCCGTACGACGGTGCCTGAACCTTAATCACCAGGTTGGCCTTGTCGTAGAGGGCAGCGGCATCGGCAACCACCGTTGCACCCGCCGTGATGTACTCATCGTCGCTGATCGACGATCCCTCTCCCGCCCCGGCCTCTACGTAGACATCCATGCCGGCGCTCACCAGCCGGGTGATGGTTTCAGGAATGAGGCTGACCCGTGTTTCGCCGGCCATGGTCTCTTTTGGTACACCAATTAACACCCCACTTCGCGCAGGTGTGCTCGACGGTGACGGAACGGTTTGGTCCATGTGGGCTTGCTTCTCCTCCCAACCGATATCATGCACCCGACCGATGTCTTCAAACCTCGTTCAAAGAATGTCGAAATCGGCAGAGTGACGTATCAGCCACGTTGTGTATTGCCCATCCCGGATCACCAAACGCGTCAGCCTGGGCTATTCGCAGCTTCGGTCCCATTCAGGCGCCAAGGTTGTTGCACAGTTTGGCGAAAACCATAGCATGAAGCGATGAACACGCAAATAGCCCAGCCGGTTCCGCGATCCGAGAACTGGCAATGGCGATGTCCATTCGACGGATCGACTGACGGGTTGTCACCTTCGCAACCCACACCAGCCCCTTGCGATCGATCCCCGCAGGACCACCGTTCAACCGGGCATGACGACCTGCCAAGGGCTATTTTCCAACTGTGGGCTTGTGATATTATGGGGGTCGTTCGATCGACAATGTTCACTGGCCCTGTCGGGCCGGATCCTCTTCGCTACGGTTATGGGAAGCTGGATCGAACAGGTGTCACGAGACCGGCTATCGCTGGCGCAGACATTCGGAAATCGGTCCGGATGTGGTCAAGACATGAAGGGACTGTTCTTCAATGGCACGCGAACTTGCTCCGCTACCGTACGCATTCAATGCGCTTGAGCCGCACATCGATGCCCAGACGATGGAAATCCATCACGACAAGCATCACGCAACTTATGTCACCAATGTGAACAACGCAGTTGCCGGAACCAGCCTTGAAAACGTGAGTTCCCTGGATCTCGTCAAGGATCTCGGCCAGGTTCCTGAAGAAAAGCGAACGGCCGTCCGCAATAACGCCGGAGGTGACGTCAACCACACATTCTTTTGGAATCTTCTGGCCCCGGGTGGCGCCACGGTACCATCCGGTCCCCTGGCCGACGCGATCAACGCCCAGTTTGGCGGCCTCGATGGACTCAAGGAAAAGGTTAACGCAGCCGGTGCGGCGCGGTTTGGTTCAGGCTGGGCCTGGCTCGTTGTCAATGGCAGTGGCGAGCTGGAAGTGTTGAGCACTGCGAACCAGGACAGCCCGTTGAGTGACGGCCAAACTCCGGTTGTCGGTGTCGATGTCTGGGAACACGCCTACTACCTCAAGTACCAGAACAAGCGTCCGGCGTATCTGGAAGCATTCTGGAACGTGGTCAATTGGGATGTCGCCGCCAAGAACTTCGGCAGCGCCAGTTAACCTGGTGTGCAAGTTTTGAGGACCAGGTCCACGGGGGCTTTACCATGGGCGGTGATGAACCGCTGACCCGTGGAGGTGCCCCGTGGACCTGGAGACATTCATTGTAGCGACCTATTGTCTGATCGATGACGCCTTGGACACGGTGCTGGCCGGGCACCGCCTCCGGCAACGGGGACCGCAGCCGATTCTCGCGGATAGCGAAGTCCTCACCATCGAAGTGGTCGGCGAGT
>JALZMD010000129.1 GCA_030858375.1 Chloroflexota bacterium | reverse complement strand
GGCCTGGAACACCTTGCGCGACACCGGGGCGCTTGGTGTCGAAGCGGATGCCGCGCCGCGTTCGGCACGGCGAGTCATCACTACCGGTGTCCTGGTCAATATCCTGAACCCGAAACTGACCATCTTCCTCTTCGCGTTCCTGCCCCAGTTCGTCAACACCGTTGGCGCCGGGTCCCTGGCACGCATGTTGCAGCTGAGCGCAATGTTCATGCTGCTCACCTTCGTCGTGTTTGTGGGCTACGGGCTGTTGGCGGTGGCGATCCGGACCCACGTCATCGCCCGCCCTCAGGTGACGACCTGGATACGCCGTGTCTTCGGCGCCGCCATTGCCGCACTGGCGGTCAGGCTGGCGTTCACCGATCGATAAATGGCCCGGCAGTTTCGCGCAGGGAGAGAAACGCGTGTACTTCCAGCATTCTCAAGGGATATGGAGCGACTTCCCGGATCTCGTGCCCGGTATGGTCATTGCCGACGGGCTAACCAGGGACGCGTCCGTTGGCTCACGGATTGCCCATTTCAATGCAATCGCGGAATCCCGGCTGGCGACGAGCACGGAAGGTGAATTTCCCGAGATCCAGGCCTGGCGGCGTGCGTACTCGAAGATGGGACTCAAGCCAACCCAGTACCGGTGCGCCTCCGAGTCGTTGCTCCGCCGGTTCCGGAAGGAGGGTTCTCTTCCCGAGATCCATCCCCTGATCGATCTGTGCAACGCTGTCTCGATAGCGTTTGCAATCCCCGTGGCGGTGTTTGATGTCTCCCGGATTGCCGAATACATCGAGGTTCGGCAGGCGACCGGTGACGAAACCTACGAGACCTTTTCCGGCGAAACCGAGCATCCCGATGCCAACGAAGTCATTTTTGCGGATGCCGCCGGGCGGGCTCACGCCCGGCGTTGGTGCAACCGGCAGAGAGGTTATTCACCAACCCGGGCGACGACGAGCAAGGTCCTGATCGTCGCCGAAGCGATGCATGGATCGGCGGCGGCGGACGTGCAGAAACTGGTAACCACGATCTCGACCGAGTTGAACGCCGTCTGGTCGATTGCCCCGGATACCGCAATCCTGAACCAGTCTTCGCCGCGGTTGGTATTTTGACCGCCAGTGGCAGCACCGCTGGTTTGTCGCAGCCTCCGGACGCGCAATTCAGTTCGCCCGGCGCAGGTCAGACCTGTCCGCCGACCCGTCGTAGCGCGCGTGCTGAACCGATGCCCTGGCTGTCGTTTACCAAGCCCTCGATCCGCTCGGTATCCGTTCATTCGTTTGCCGCCACGGCGGCGTCGAGAAGCTCCAGTTGCCGCTCCAGCGGCGCACGACGATCGGCGGGCGCAACGGTCAGCAAATCTTCCAGGGCGGCTTTCAACCGGCGCGTGAACTGGGCTGAATTCGCGCAAATCTGGCGAATCTCATCGAACACCAGCCGCACATACCCTTCCCAGCTAATGTGCGAAACCAGGAGCCGCAGTGTTCCATTTCCGTCGTGGTACTCACCTGACGGAAACGGGCGATGCGCGAGTTGGCGAAGGCAATCGTGGAGGCGATCGATCGCCTGGACCGCCGTGGTCGGATCGAACGCATCGGACAGGCTCCGTTTCGCGATATCGACGAGCATCCGGAAGCCATACGGCACATCCTGGTTCAGCGTGCGTTCCGGTCCCACCGCCGCCGCACTCACGGCCTTGCCGGCATTCAGGCGATCCGGGTTGCCCTGGACCTTGAACAAGGGGGCGCCGGCGGGCACGAAATCGCCGATCATGGGAATCATGGTCAGCACACAGTTCGCATCACACCCCGTCTCGACTAGGTCGTCATAATCGATACGAAAGATGACCCTGGATTGGGGTGCGAAGTTACGCCGGGATCATCGTGCAGGGGATCGGAACCCTGATCTTCTTACAGCTTGTCCAGAACCTCCCTTGTCTCGTTGCCAACCGATTCAATCAGCGCGGCCACGCGCAAGGATTGTCCGATGTGATTGATGTAGAGGATCAGGGCAATGATGCTGACGACGACGAGCGCCAAGGCGACGATGATCGAGAGACCGGGGACGGGGGCGCTCTCCTCGGTCGGCGCAATCTCCCGCATCGCGAGCATGACCTGGGCAAAGGCGGCGACGAAAATTCCGATTGCATATTGACTCGGGCGATCATGGAGGATGGCGCGGACGATCCGGGGCGAGAATTGGCTCATCGCGAGCTGGACGACAACGAGCACCATGGTGAGCACGGTACCGGTGAGCGCGATCATCGAGGCGGCGATGCCGCCGAGGATGGCAAGGGCGGCATCCGGCCCGCCGATGAATTCGACCGAGACGAGAGTCCCGGTGTCGAGCGCCACCGTGGCTAACGACACGGCGACCCCGACCTGGACGCAGAGGACGGGGATCGGCCACATGCTCGTGCGGAGTTGATACCAGATGCGAAAAGACTTCATTCCTGATATGTCCTTTGCAAGTGGCGTTGGTTCACTCCCTGCACGAC
>JALZMD010000106.1 GCA_030858375.1 Chloroflexota bacterium | reverse complement strand
TTCGTGCATGTCCTTCGCGATCGACGCATAAGCAACCGACGAGCGCAGGAACCGGAAGATGCCGCCGGGGCCAAGGGTGTCGCCAACCGGCTGGTCCAGGCCGTACTTCCGGGGAATCTCGACATCGTGCTCATAGGCTTCGAGGCCACCGACCTGGAAGGTCACGATCACGAAGTCGGCGCCATCGAGGGCGGTCCGCTGGTCCTCGGTTGCCTCGATCGTGGCCGGGAACCCGTAGTGGCTGGCAAGGTCGCGGGCGGCCGTGGCGGTTCGTTCCGCCCGTTCGAGCGAGAGGTCCATGAGCGAGTACGTCGCCTCCCGCAGCGCGGGAAACGAGAGCAGGTCGCCCATCAGGCGGAGTGGGAAGACGACGCCGCCGGCGCCGATCATCGCGATTTTCGGTCCACCATTCATGAAGGTTCCCCCGATTCGTAAGTGCCGACCCGTATGTCGACCCATGATTGGCGTTCGGTTGAGCCGCATTGCCTTCTTATTCTGGTAGCGGCCGAGCCTGTCTCGACGTTTAGCGAGCGAGAGGCAAAGAGGATCCTTCGCAGGCTCAGGACACTACCAGGGCAATGTTCCGCTCGCTATGCGCCCGTTTCCGCCCAGCGCTCGCGCATCCAGGCCGTCGACGTCGGCAACACGATCTCCGGCGGCCCGGAGAGCACCGCGCCACCCGGCGAGAAGCATTCGACACTGACATACCCGTCGTAGCCGATCTCGCGCAGGGCAGCAAACGCCGGCCGGTGATCGAGACAGCCCGCTCCCGGTTCGAGCCGGGTGTTATCGGCGGTGTGGACGTGCCCGAGCCACGATCCGGCGTCGCGGATCGGCTGGGCCATATCGGCTTCCTCAATGTTCATGTGAAAGAGATCGGCCAGGGCCCGCACACGTGGGTGATCGACCCGCCTGGCGATCTCCGTTGCGTGCCCGACCGTGCGCAAGAAGGTCGCCTCGAACCGGTTGAGCGGTTCGAGGAAAACAGCGGACCGGCCTGCTGGCAGATCGGGCGCCCAGGCGCCGAACGCGTTGACGGCTTGCTCGGTCAGGTCGTCGGTCCAGTCGTCCAGCGCCGCCTTCGAGGCGAAATCGCGCGAGGGCCGGAGCGGAACGGAAACCACGCCGTTTGCCCCAAGCTGGTCGGCCAGGGCCAGCAGGTCGGCGAGCCCCGCGAAACGTTCCCGGCGCAGGCCCGGATCTTCCTGCAGTGGATCGTGGACACCCGCCGTGCATAACGCGGCAACCGGCACGCCGGTCGCTTGGGAAGCCGCGCCAACGTCACGAGCCACAGCCTCGATATCGCTCTCCGGTTGAATCGCGACCTCCACCCCATCGAAGCCAAAAACCCGCGCGTTCGCGAACTTCGCCTCCAGCGTCTCACCCGGCAGCAGGAAATCCAGCACCGCCAGCTTGAGTTGCGTCATCTCTGCTCCCCTTCATCCGTGCGCCCGATCAGGTGACGCTTCCAGATAGCAGCGGTTGGCCGTGGCGTCAACCGCTTTGAAGGAAGATATACGATCAGCCAGCCAGCGGCTCACCCCAAACCATGTCCGCCATCGTCTGAAGCAGCACTTTTCCGTCGTCAGTCCACGGCCCGACGAGTGCTCCCAAATCGCGATCGAAGGCGTCGACCGCTCCCGGTGGCATGTTCTCGCGGGAGAGGCTGGAACGGGAATGGAATGACTCGATGTACTTGGCCACCGGTTGCCGAAAGTGGACAGGAGCCGTCTTGTGCCTGCCCCTGACCTCGAACAGGCGGCGCTCTTCCAGTTCCGCGATAAGGTCGAATGCTTCGTAGTTCCGCACGGTCGAATAGGTGACGATCAACCCCACCAGGCCGTCCTGCCAGGGAACGGGCGCCTCCGAACGTTGAATGATCGCGAGCATCCCTTCCGGCTCCAGCCATTCGCAAAAGCGGGGCAGCACGATGTCCCAATCCATCCAGTGCAGGCTTTCCCCGGCGGTCACGAGCGCGTACTCTGAGTCCGATTGGAAGTCCTCCAACCGCGATTCGAACCAGCGCAACCCGGGGTGATCGCCACCCGGCAACGACCGGGCACATGCCAGCATCGGCGCCGACACGTCGACGGCATCAACGCGGCCCACGTGCTTCACGAGTGGGCGGGCAATATCCCCCGTGCCAGTCCCAACATCGAGGACGGTTCCTGGCCGATCGACCAACAGGCCGACCAACACCTCGAACGTTTCCGGCGGGTACGGCCAGCGCAACGGATAGGCGTCCACCACCGACTGGTCCGAAAAACGATCCGCGCGCGCTTGCGTCAGGTGTGGTGGGCGTGACGACATCCTGTTTCTCCTCGATTTGCTTCGTCACCGTATTTTTGTCATTCCTCGACTCCGCTGCGCTCCGCTCGGAATCTCCCGGCGCAGCCGGTATGCGGTTCGCGATACCTCTTTGCCTCCTGTCTCTGTACCGGCGTTCGCTTCGCTGCGCCGGGGGTTGTCTCGCCAGCTCGACATGACAAAAAGCCTTGGGTACAGTGCTCATGTACCGGAATTTACCAGGTCGGCGAAGCGTCCCAAATCGATGTTGCCACCGGAGAGCATGATCCCGACCTGCTTGCCGGTCACGTCAAGCTTGCCCGAAAACACCGCCGCAGCCGCCAGGCACCCGGTCGGCTCGACCACGAGCTTCATCCGGCTCGCGAAGAACGACATCGCCTCAACCAGTTCCGCATCGCTGACGGTCACGATGTCGCCGACCAATTGCCGGATGATCGGAAACGTGTGATTGCCAAGGTGCTGCGTCTGGGCGCCATCGGCGATCGTCTTTGGCGTCTCGATGTGGACGATCTCGCCACTCCGGAAACTACGCTGGGCATCGTTGCCAGTCTCGGGCTCGACGCCGATCACGATGCAACCGGGGCTGAGCGCGTGTGCGGCAAGCGCACTTCCCGAAATCAGACCACCGCCTCCCAGCGGCACGACCAGGACACCGAGCGGCCCGGTCTCTTCGAACAACTCCATTGCAGCGGTACCCTGGCCGGCGATCACGTCGGGATGATCGTACGGCGGGATCAGGGTCAGCCCCTGCTCCGCGGCCAACCGCCGGCCGATCTCTTCCCGATCCTGTGTGTAGCGGTCGTAGAGGATGACCTCGCCGCCGTAACCCCGCGTCGCCGCGACCTTGACGGCCGGGGCATCCTTCGGCATCACGATCACCGAGCGGACACCGAGCAACTTCGCGGCCAGCGCAATCGCCTGGGCGTGATTGCCGGACGAATAGGCGATCACCCCAACCCGCCGCTGTTCGGGCGTGAATTGCGCGATCGCGTTGTAGGCGCCGCGGAACTTGAAGGCACCCATCCGCTGCAGGTTCTCGCATTTGAAATGGAGGCTGGCGCCGGTCCGCTCGTTGGCCGTCGCCGACGTCAGCACCGGCGTCCGGTGCGCGACGCCCTCGATCCGTCTGGCGGCGGCGGCAAGATCGTCGTATGTTATGGCGACTTGATCCATGAATACCTTTCCCGAAACGCGATGTCCTGCGGTCGCCAACTCCCTGTCTGGTGGACAGCCTATCGGATTGCTAGAATGAGGCAAGGAGAAACGCCATGGTCACCAAATATCCACCACAACTCGAAAGACATCCAGAGCCTGATAGACACCGGTGAGTACGATGACACCACGGACATCCTGGCCCAAGGCGTGCGCCTGCTCGCCAGGCGGCGCGAACAAGCCCAGCATCTTCGCGCCCTGCTCCAGGTAAGCATCGATCAATACGAGCGAGGTGAGTACAGGGAATTCACGCCGGAACTGAGGCAGCAACTCTGGGAATCGGCCTTGCAGCGGTACGAAGGAGGAGTAGAGCCGAGTCCAGATGTCTGCCCGTAGCTTTGTACTGCGCTCCACCTCACAAACTGAGCAGGACTAAGACGACATTCTGCTCTACTCGCTGAAGAAGTGGGGCGCGGGACAGGCAAACATCTACCGACATTCTCTGGATCGCGCAATCGATACGCTACTGGAATATCCACATCTCGGTGCCACGCGAACGGACATCGGGCCCGACTACCGAGCGATACAGGTCCGGCATCACATAGTGTTCTACCGCACCTTCGACAACGTCGTTCGCCTGATGCGAATCCTCCACGAACGACAAGACACCCAATGCCAATTCGACGACCTTGACTAGACGCGCCCTGCTAGGCTAGTAGCTTGACGATTCGCCGCCC
>JALZMD010000087.1 GCA_030858375.1 Chloroflexota bacterium | reverse complement strand
CCATATCACCAGGCCAAGTTCCGGGCGGAGCAGGCCCTCAAGACGTCTGGTCTCACCTACACCATATTTCGGCCGTCAGTGGTTTTTGGCGAAGGTGACGGGTTCATCACGGTCCTTGCCGGCCTCGTCAAGGCGGCCCCCGTCGTGCCGATCGCCGGTTCGGGGCAGAGCAAGTTCCAGCCAGTCCAGCTCGACGATGTAAGTTCTGCGTTCGCGTATGCCGTCGCTCATCCTGAGGAGTCCTCGGCTCAGACCTACGAGCTTGGCGGGGCCAAACCCTACACCTATGAGCAAATGCTGGACGTGATCGCGGCCGAGCTTGGCAAGAAGAAACCGAAAATTCACATGCCGGTGCGCCTGGTCAAAATGGTGGTCCAGCTCGCGAGCCCGCTTCCAAGTGCCCTCCGCCCACCAGTGACCATGGAGCAGCTCAAAATGCTTGCCCTGGACAACAGTACCGACAACTCGGCCACCGAACGGCTAATCGGTCGCAAGCCAGTGGCACTCGAGGATGGTATCGGATATATCCGCAACGCCTGAAACCTGTCGCTTCATCGCTTTCGAGATGTGCTGGATCGTGGATAATACCCCCAGCGAACGACCAGGCGCTCGGTGAGGCCTGACGAACGAACTCATTGAAAGTGGAGTGTCACGAACGATGGCGGCTGAACCGATCTCTCAGGAATTCGATCTTGTCCTACTCGGTGGTGGCACTGGGGGCTATGTCGCCGCCATTCGCGCCAAGCAACTTGGCCTCAACGTCGCGGTTGTCGAGGAGATCAAGCTGGGTGGGACATGCCTTCACCGCGGGTGCATCCCGACCAAGGCGATGCTGAAATCCGCCGGCGTGTTCGACGAGGTGAAGAAGGCGGAGGAGTTCGGGGTCACCATTGGCGGTGACATCGGATTCGTTTACGAAAAGGCGCTGGAACGGTCGATCAAGGTCGTCGATGGGCAGTATCGCGGGCTGATGTACCTGTTCGACAAGAAGCACAAGATTCCGGTTTTCATGGGTCGAGGCAAGCTCACGGCCGCCACGACCGTCCAGGTCATCCCGAACGAAGGCGGTTCGCCCTTCGAGCTCAAGGCGAAGGATGTCATCATCAACACCGGTTCGCGGCCTCGCCCGATTGATGGCATTCCCTATGACGGCGTGCGCGTGATCAACAGTGATCACGCCGTCGTCCTCGAGCATTTACCGAAGAGCTTCATCATCAGGGGCGGCGGCGCCACCGGTGTCGAGTGGGCCAGCATCTACCACCGTTATGGCTCCAAGGTTTCCCTCGTCGGCCGCATCGTTCCCCAGGAAGATGCCGACGTGTCCCAGCAGCTTCTCCGCTCGTTCCAACGCCAGAAGATGGATGTTTACGCCGATGCCCGACCCGTAGCAGGCGACATCGAGGTCGGCAAGGACTCCGTGAAGATGAAGGTGAAGGATTCCAAGGGCAAGGAGACCCAGCTGGAGGCCGAGGTCCTGCTTGTGGCGATCGGCCGCCAGGGAAACATCGAGGACATCGGCCTGGAATCAGCCGGCGTGAAGACCGAAGGAGAGTACATACCGGTCGATTCGATGATGCGTACCAATGTTCCCCACGTCTATGCGATTGGCGACGTGAATGGTCAACAATTGCTGGCGCACACGGCCATGCATCACGGCATTATCGCTGTCGAGAACATCATGGAACTGAATCCGTTCCCGCTCGATATCCTCAACTCACCA
Source organism: Chloroflexota bacterium (assembly GCA_030858375.1). Lineage (GTDB taxonomy): Bacteria > Chloroflexota > Chloroflexia > Thermomicrobiales > UBA6265 > JACCYX01. The sequence goes on along the minus strand of JALZMD010000087.1, from coordinate 4,129 downwards.
AGCTGCACCTATTGCGAACCAGAAATCGGGTCTGTCGGCTTCACGGAGAAGCAGGCCATCGACCTCGGGTACGAATTGAAAATCGGCAAGTTCCCGATGTCGCCGAATGCGAAGGCTACCATCGAGGGCGACACCACCGGATTCACCAAGCTGGTTATCGATGCCGACACCGACGATGTGCTCGGAGTCCACATCATTGGTGCCCATGCCACGGAACTCATCGCTGAGGCAGGGCTCGCACGCTATCTCAATGCGAGTGTCCACGAGTTGGCAACCACGGTGCATCCACACCCCACCGTGTCGGAGGTCATTGGTGAGGCGGCGCATGACGCGCTCGGCCACGCCATTCACATTTAGGCGAACCAGCCGGGGAGCGTGGCGGTCACGGTCACTCCGTTCGTTCAGTGGAAAGGCAAGAGTCGCATGAGTACGATGGCTGTTGAACAGGCCCAGGTAGTCGATGTGGAATCCCTGGCGAACCAGGTTTCCGATTGGTTGAAAGCCCGGCTCGAAGAAAGCGGCGCCAGGACGTTCGTGCTCGGTCTGAGCGGCGGGATCGATTCCGCCGTCGTTTGTGGGCTTGCGGCCCGTGGCGTCGGTGCTGATCGCGTCGTCGGCGTGATCATGCCCTCGGCCTCAAATCCGGACGATGCCGTCCAGGCGGCAAAGGTTGCCTCGGCATTCGACGTCAAGACCCTCACCGTTGACCTGACCTCCATGGCTCAGTCGTTCCACGCCTCGATGCCGACCGAAACCGCGCTCGACGCCCTGCGCATCCTCTCTTCCGAAGAGAGAGATGTTGATGCCAGACGACAACTCGCTACCGCCAACGTGCGACCGCGTTTGCGAATGACGACGCTGTATTACGTCGCCAACCTCGTCAAAGGGGTCGTTCTCGGCACCGGTAACAAGAGCGAGGCGATGATCGGCTACTTCACTAAATATGGCGATGGCGGAGTTGACCTTTTTCCCATTATCGATCTCTACAAATTTGAAGTGCGTTCAGTCGCCGCGCATATCGGCGTGCCGCAAAGTGTGATCGACCGGCCACCCTCCGCTGGGCTCTGGCAGGGCCAGACTGACGAGGATGAGATCGGACTCTCGTATGCCCAGCTCGACGAAGCGCTCATGGCGATCGAGCGCGGCCAAACCGCTGGCATCGCTCCAGATGTTCTTGACCGGGTGAAGACCATGAACGCCGTCTCCCACCACAAGCGCCAGCCGGTACCCACTTTCAGCAAAAACGCGGCTGGCTGATCCGGTATTCGCCTATAAGGTGTTATGGACTTTGGGCGGCGAGGTTAACCATGTGCTGCAGCATCCGGCAGGCAAAGGCCACGAAATGCAACCCGGCGACCGTTTCGGGCAAGCGTTCGTCGTCCCGGGCCAGACGCCGGCAGCGGGCCGCCCAGGCGAAACTGCGCTCAACGACCCAGCGGCGGGGCAGTAGCACGAACCCGCGTTTGGCTTCGGGCAGCTTGATCACCTCCAGGGCGATCCCCTGCGCGGCGGCATCGGTTACGGCCTGGAGGCCCGTATACCCCTGATCGACGAAGACCACCTCGACCGTCCCGCCGGTGACGTCCTGGATCGCCGCCGCCACGACATCGACCTGCGCCCGGTCCTGGGCATCGGCCGGGGTCACATGCAGCGCCAGCAGATCGCCGAGCGTGTCAACGGCGGCATGGACCTTGCTGCCGTTCTTGCGCTTGGCGCCATCGTCGCCCGCCCGATGCCCGCTCTCGGGCGTCGACTGGCTGGTCCGGCTGTCGAAAATCGCCGCCGTTGGGCGATCAGCCCGGCCCTGGAGCCAGCGCAACAGGACCCGCAGATCGTGGACCATGTCCGCGAACACGCTCGCCCCGATCCACCGCTGGGTTTGCTGATAGACCGCTTCCCACGGCGGAAAGGTGGTCGGCAGATAGCGCCAGGGCGCGCCGGCGCGGAGGATCCAGCGCAAGGCGTTAGACACATCGCGGCGAATGGACCCGTTGCGGCGCATCGGGGCGCATCAAGGTGAGGTAGGGCGCAACGAACGCCCACTCCTCATCGGTCACGTCGGACGGGTAGGGTTTGCGGGGGAGTTTCGTTTCCATCCCCCAAGCGTACCAAGTCCATAACACCCTCTAGAGACACAGGGACAGACCTCGTGTGTGAATGGGCCTGGTAAGGTCATGACTCGTTTCAATGTGGCGAGAAATCTTCATGTATCAGTTTTCGTTTCGGCGATGAAACAGGATGGGACAGGACATCAGCATTGTGAGGGGAGTTCGGGTCATACCGACCTCCCCTCACCTATTTCGACACGCGTCGCTCGACGGTCCCAGTGATCCGCACGAACCCCACATTGAGTGAACGGCTCAATGCGAAGCTGGCCGACTTGCCAACCTCCGGAACCGACGGACTCTCTGTCTCGACCCACACTTCCGGCACGTCCGATGCATTGATAAAGACCCGCTCCACTGGTAAATCTGAAGCGGCGGGAGCTTCGTCGATAAGTCGGGCCGCTGCCAAATACACCCTGGTTGTCATGAATGCCTCCGACCGAGCTTCCCAAACGATCTGCGACTCATCGTTTTTCCTATAGTACGCTGCCGGGTGTCAAGGACGCGCAGTCGCCCGACAATCGGTGTGGGGAGGTACGATCGCAAGTGCCCGCGCTGGATTGTCGACAAGTAACGTGCGCACCAATTCGGCCTCCGCTCCTGCCTCCATCAACTCAATCGTGAAACGCTCGAGCAGGTGGATCCACCCGCCCCCCCCACCGTAGGCGATTAGGTCTGACGTGCGTTGCAGCCCCTGTGAAATCAGCAGTTGGGCACCGTATCCCGCATGCGCAAGATGAACAAGCATCGCCGCCTTCGATGCATCGTTTCCGCTTCGCTCGTTCGCGATGTGGTCGAATGAAAGCCATGCCCCTCGACGTGCGACATTCAGGAGGTAGGCGGCGTCCAGGCGCTGGTCAAGGTGGCCGATGATGATACGGGCAGGATCGAGCCCTTCATTTTCGACCAGATCCAACTGCTCGTGAGCCATCGTGCCCGCGGTGGTGTGGGTGCTCACGGGATACCCTGACACCACCGCCGCGCGTGCCACGGTGCGGGCGGCGATAGCCTCGACTGGCGTTACCTCACCGAAACTGGTGCCAAAGGTCATGATGCCCGGTTTGATTTCGCCATTGACGTCGGCCTCGATCTCTGCTTCCAGTGCTCCTCCATCAAGGGCTCCATTCATTCGCGAGGCGTGGAGGTGCACGTGACGTCCCGCCACGGCGATGATGTTGATCGGTACGCGCAGGGCAATGGTCCGCAACCCCATCAAGTCACGGCCGTAGTCTAGTGAGGACATGTCGACCATAGAGCGACCGCCCACCGTGTAGAAGGATTCGAGTTCCTCAGCGGCGAGGTCGATCCGATCCAGCCGGTACGCAGGATCCTGCGCCGTAAGGGCCGCTGGGTCGCTCAGGATGTGTTCGTGATGCAGGCAGGTCCCGAGCCCGTCCGGATGGATTGGACCAAGAACGGTCATGATGTGGGGCAGGTTTAGGTCGACATCGCCCCAGTCAGCGGCGTCGGACGGTTCGAACGTGTCGTCGGCGTTGAGTCCGAAGTCGGTGTCCCTGTAGTTTCGTGGATCCCACATCTCTGGCCCGGTCCTCGTTGGCTAGCCCCTTACCGGCATATCGAATCGCGTTTACAATCGTCCCGGTCGGGATCCATCCCGTTTTGGTCAGCCCTGCGGCATTGCCGCACATTCACGATTGATACAGCAGCAGCCACATGTCAAATGTAGCGCAGTCCCCGGGTTTGGCGTCCGATACCGCTCGCTGGATTTCCACTCCGGTCGGTCGGGGAACCATGCTCCTGGCCATCGCGACCTTCAGCGTCGGATTCTCGATGGCCGCCCAGCAGAACATCGTGAGCAACTATTTCGAGGACGATATTGGACTCCGAGGTCCACAGTTCGGCTACATCACGGCGATCCGCGAGGTACCGGGATTCCTGCTGATCTTCCTGACCGCCCTTTTCTACCGGCTGCCGCTCGCCAGGCTGACGTTTGCGGCGTTGCTCCTGTTGTCGGTGGGCTATGCGCTGTTCGGGTGGTCGAGTTCGTTCTGGAGTGTCGCGCC
>JALZMD010000069.1 GCA_030858375.1 Chloroflexota bacterium | reverse complement strand
GCTGGGATCACGGTAACTGGTGAGACCCGGGATGGCGAACCGGAATCGGTGATTGTGGATGCGGTAGAGCAAGGCGGCATCGACCTACTGGTAATGGGCGCCTACGGGCATTCCAGGATTCGGCAAGCGATGATTGGCAGTACGACCACCGAATTGCTGCACCGGACGCCCGTTCCCGCGCTCGTCTTCCACTGATGACCGTCTCGAACCTCTATTGCTGTGTGACCCAGTACTGGATACTCCTGGGCCGTCATGCCTGAACACGATCGGCAAATGCCGCACCTGGCCTATCTTCCGGCCGGATTCGTCGCCCACGTGGGCGACCGATCGGTCAGCCATCTGACCCGCGTGCTTCGGAAGATGACGGTGGTGCATCCTGACTTGCCGGTAGCCCTCGCCACCGCCCAGTTGGCGCGCACCGAGCCGCGGTACCGGGAACTCGATTACGCGTCGTTCGCCTCCCTGATCGATCAACATTCCGAGTTTGAGCGGTCTGGCGTCAAACTGGTGGCCGCTGGCGGGCGGGCATTGATCAAGCGCTCCGAGCTCAATACGAACGAGCGCCAGGTGCACGACGCTATCGTGAAGGCTGGACGCGCCCTCTCCGCGGCTGACGTCCCGCTCTACATGGAAGGGCGTGGCGAGCCGACTGCTCGGGAGGTGCAGGAGGTTCTCGAAACCAGTTCCGTGATCGTGACCGTCGGCGGCGGCCGGTACGACGCGCTCCAGCCATCGCGGCGCGACCAGGCGGCCGAACCGGTCGCGCCGCCTGCTCCTGATGATCGTGCGATCGTTTGGCGCGATGTCCCGGTTGATCCGGCTCCATCTGGCCAGGCTCCGGATGACGGAGAATTGGGACGCGAGCCGGCGCCGGTGGATGCGGATCACGGCCGCACTGAAACCGCGCTCTGGCCCCTCGCCACTATTCTGGCCCAGGTCGGCGAGAACAGGCTGGTCCTGCCGGAAATCCAGCGTGGGTATGTCTGGAAGACCACCCAGGTTCGGGACCTGGTAGATTCCCTGTACCGCGGCTTCCCGATCGGCACGATGCTGGTGTGGAGCACGAACGAGTCGCTGCGCGCGCGGAGCGTTGGGGATGGCGCCCGCAGCCCCGGCGTGCCCGTTTCCAGTTCCACCAACTATCTACTCGATGGTCAGCAGCGCATCACCTCGATGTCGAAGGTGCGGAGCGGCGAGCTGCCGGTGCTCTTCAACCCGCTCCGGGAAGAATTCGCGACCGCCACCGTCACCAACCGGCATTCGCCGCTCTTGGTGGCCATCGCCGATGTCTGGCCGCGCGGCGCCGAGGCGGCATGGTCTGCGCTGGTTCCACATTTGCCGGAGGAAGACCACCGCGAGGCGAGGGAGCGGCTCGAACGGCTCGAATCGGTGTTGAACCGGCGAGTGCCCGTGGATGTGCTGCACAACTTTTCCTATGAAGAGGTCACCGATATCTTCGTGCGGGTCAACAGCCGGGGCACCCGCCTGCAGGCGGCCGAACTGGCGATCGCCCAGATCGCCCAGCGACTGCCCAACATGATCAGCGACGATGTCGCCTCCTACGTAATTGCGCTGCGGACGCGCGGATGGCAGTTCGATGACCAGTTCCTGCTGCGGTGCCTGACGGCGGTGGCCCGCGATCGAAGCGCGTTCAAACACCTGGTCTCGATGGACAGGGCCGAGGTGACGGCCCCCTGGGAGCGCCTCATGCCGGCGATGGATACGTGGCTGGTGCTCCTGCGCGCTCGGCTCGGCCTCACCTCCACAGAGTTCATCCAGAGCATCAACAGCCACGTCGTGCCGGTCGCCTGGATCGCCTCCTATCCAACACAGGTTCATGAAGATCGGCTGCTGGAGTGGTTCGTGCATTCCCAGGTCTGGTCCAGATATTCGGGAAGCTCGGAAACCGCGCTCGACGCCGACCTGCAACGCTTGCGCGGCGCCCGCGCCGGCAATCCCTTCCCCACACTGATGCAAAGTCTCCGATCCGGCGGTTAATCGGCCCGGATCACCCAGGGCGACCTCCAGTTCGTGACTCGGACGTCGGCGTACCGGTTGCTCATGCTTCTGTCCGCCAAGGGCAATGGGGCGAGGGACTTGCTCACTGGCGATGTCATCGTCAGCTCGTCACCGGCGTCGATCAGCCCGGTTGTGATGCAGCAGGTCTTTCCATCGGCGTCAACGAAGCGTCACGCCTTCAGCCGGGAAACGAA
>JALZMD010000040.1 GCA_030858375.1 Chloroflexota bacterium | reverse complement strand
GTACGGTCGACCGGTCGCTCGATCACCTCCATGCCAAGTTCTTCGCGCACAAGGGTGATCACGGCATCGCGGGTGATGCTTTCGAGGATGCCGCTGGTGACATCCGGGGTGATGAGCTTGCCCTTGGCGACATGCGCGATACAGGCTCCTGGAGCCTCGCTGACCTTACCGTGCGGGTTGAGCATGAATGCGACGTCGTAGCCGTCCTGACGTACCTCGTGGGTGGCCAGCTGGCCATTACGGTAGTTCGAAATATTTTTGATGCGCGGCGGCATGACCGTGTCGGAGATCCGAGTCCAAGTGCTGACCCGGGCATGTTGCTGGAAGTCGGTGTTAAGGTGACTCGCCATTGGTTTCGTTCGGATCAACAACGCAGAACTCAGGGCGCTTGGATCGAATCGCTTGTCCTCGGCGTCGGCACCGTAGACGAGGGGGAAGATGTAGGTATCCTCCCGGCACTCGTTCTCCTTCAGGAGACGGACGACAATATCGCTCAACTCGGGTGTGCTGTACCCCAGGGGCAGGCGAACCAGCCGGGTGGATGATTGCAGTCGGTCGAGATGCTCGGTCAACCGGAAGACGTGCAACCGTTCCTGTTCCTCGTTCCAGTAGCCGCGAATACCTTCGAAAACGGCCCCAAGCGCCGACCAGGCAATGCTGGTGACGTGGACGGTCGCGTCCTCCCAACGTGTGAGTTCATCGTTCCAGAAAATGTACGTTGGGTTTTCCGCAGCCACGTCGTGCTCCTCTCAACCGGGTCAGATACCAAACGTCAGTATTGCACGCGGCAACCGCCTCGCCAATGCGGCGATGAACCGATCAGGAGGCGGGATTCGATTCCGTCAGGGCAAGTGCGGCCGCGCCATAGATGCCGGTGTCGTTACCCAGGGACGAATAGGCGATCGACACGTCGTCCCGCATGTCGACGAACGAATGGGCCAGCATCGTCTCCGTGGCTGGCGCGATCAGATGCTCACCGATCGTCGCAACCCCGCCGCCGATAACGATCATGCTCGGGTTGAAGAGGTTCACGAGCGCCCCCATCGCCGCACCAAGGGCGCGGCCCGCCCGGTTAAGGATCATGCGTGCGGCCAGGTCGCCCTCGCCGGCGGCAGTCGCCACGATCCCGGCGTGGATCTCACCGTCGCCCGCCAGGTCGCGGATGCGATCGCCGTCGGCGGTGGTTGCTACCGCTTCCGCCTCGCGCTTGATCGCCCAGCCAGCAACGTACGATTCCAGGCACCCGATGCTGCCGCAGGAACAGCGCGGCCCATCGAGCGCAACGTTCATGTGGCCGACTTCGGAACCGAGGCCGCGCGCTCCATCGATCAGCTTTCCCCCACTGACGATGCCACCACCGACGCCGGTGCCGAGGGCAAAGTAGATCAGGTCGCGAATGCCCCTGGCACTTCCGAACCGGATCTCGCCCAGCGCGCCGCAGTTACCATCGTTCGCCAGGTAGACCTTGCGCCCGATGTGTCCTTCCAGCAAATCGACGAAGGGCACATCGCGCCAGCCGGGCAGGTTCGGCGTGTAGAGAACGGTGCCGGTCCTTGGGTTGAGCGGACCTGGCGACGCCACGCCGACGGGGATGGAGGCATCGAGCCCAGCCCGGTTCGCGGTCACGTCGATCTGTTCGGCCATGCGCTCGATCACTGACGCCGGCCCCAGTTCCGATTGTGTCGACACCCGGCCGTGATGGTCCAGGTTTCCCGACTCCCCGACGACTCCGACCCGAATGTGGGTACCCCCCAGATCAACCGCGATCACCTTGCGCTCTGACACTGATCCCTCCACCGAGCATGGCCTTACAGGATGAAATTACTGAGCTCTTCATCGTCCGCAACGTCGCCAACACGCTCCTGGACGAACGCCCCGTCGATCGAAACCGTTTCACCCGGCATGTCCGGGGCATTGAAGGAAATCTCCTCCAACACGCGTTCGAGGATCGTTTGCAGCCGGCGCGCACCGATGTCTTCCGTGCGTTGATTGACCTGGGTCGCGATCCGGGCCACTTCCCGCAATCCCTCCTCCTGAAACTCAACTGTCAACTGCTCGGTCGCGAGCAGGGCCTGGTACTGCTTCGTGAGGGCATTCTGGGGTTCGGTCAGGATTGCGAACAGGTCACTTTCGGTCAGCGATTGCAATTCGACCCGGATCGGAAACCGCCCCTGGAGCTCCGGAATCAGGTCCGACGGCCGTACTCCGTGAAACGAGCCCGCCGCGATGAACAGGATGTGATCGGTGTTCACCGGGCCATACCGGGTCATCACGGCCGAACCCTCGACGATCGGCAATAGATCGCGCTGGACCCCAGCGCCAGAGACATCCGGTCCTGAATCGCTGTCATTGGAGATGGTTTTATCGATCTCATCAATGAAGACGACGGCCGCATCCTCGACGCGACGCATCGCCGTCTCGACGACAGAGTCGAAATCGACCATACGATTCGCTTCCTGCTGGGCGAGGATGCGCCGTGCCTCACGGACTGAAACTCGGCGTCGCGTCCGGCGGCGTGGAATGAGTCCATCCAGAAACTCGTAGAAGGTATCCTGCAGCTCCTCCGGGTTGCCAGAGATGATTTCGAACGGCTGCATATCGTCGAAGTCGGCATCGCCGTCAAGTTCGATCTCGACCGTCTCGTCTTCCATCGCCTCCTGATCGAGCAACTGCCGCAGGCGCTTCTGTTCGCGTCGACGCCGGCGATCAAGGGTTTGGGCTTCGCGTTCGGCCCGATCCTCGTCAAGTTCCGCGTCATCGGCTTTCCGGGACGATCGGCTGGGCTTCCGGCTGAGTTCCTGCTCCGACAGCAGTTCGGTCAAACGCTCGACCGCCAGCGCCGCGGCCTGTTCTTTGACCTGCTCGGTGCGTTCAGTGTGGATCATCGAAATGGCGATCTCGACCAGGTCGCGAACAATCGATTCGACATCGCGACCGACGTACCCAACCTCCGTGAACTTGGTCGCCTCGACCTTGAGGAATGGTGCATCGACGATCCGGGCGACACGGCGGGCGATTTCGGTCTTGCCGACACCGGTCGAGCCGATCATCAGGATGTTCTTGGGTTGCACCTCCCGGCGCATTTCTTCCGGGAGCTGCTGGCGGCGATACCGGTTTCGGAGCGCCACGGCCACCGCCCGCTTCGCGTCATCCTGGCCAATGATGTACCGATCGAGCTCAGCCACGATTTCCTTCGGTGTCAGGCTCTCGGCGATCGTCGGTTCCGATGGGAAGTCGCCAGGCGTGCGAACCGCCTTGTCTTTACCAGATGGTTTTCGAGCCAGTTTAGCCATCAGTGCGCGTCCTCGACTGTTTCACCAGACTCCTCATCCTCGTCGGATTCTTCACCCTTCACCACTTCAACCGAGATATGGCCGTTGGTAAAGATGCAGATCTCGGCGGTTACCTCCATCGCGGCGCGGACGATTTCTTCGGCGGTCAGGTCGGTCTTGAGCATGAGCGCCTTGGCCGCCGCGGTCGCGAATGGTGCTCCGGACCCAATCGCGAGCACGCCGTCATCCGGCTCGATGACATCGCCCTCGCCCGACAACAGCAACAGCGATTCACTGTCAGCGACGATCAGCTGCGCTTCCAGCCGGCGCAGGTAGCGATCGGTGCGCCACTCCTTGGTGAGCTCAACCGCTGCCTTGCGCAGGTTACCGTCCCACGATTCCAGTTGGGATTCGAACTTGGCGAAGAGGGTCAGGGCATCGGCAACGGCACCGGCGAAGCCCGCTAACACCTGACCGTCGTAGAGCGTGCGGAGCTTGCGCGCGTTGTGCTTGAGCACGACATCGCCAATGGTCACCTGTCCATCCCCGGCCAGCGCGACGTGATCGCCGCGCTTGACGCCGACAATCGTTGTGGCGTGGGCCCGAGGATAGAGTTCGTTCCTGTTCATGAAATACTTCACCATGCGTTCCGCCCAATAATCTGGACAGAAACGGTCATACAGCGTTCCGACGGTGACTGTTGCCAGACAGCATGACCGGGAACCTTGCATGCCACAAGGCTCCCGGTCGAACGCGGCTCGATCGTATTGAGGTCTTTAGGGTCAGTCGCCTGCCTTCGCCAGCAACTGCCCGGTGTAGGTGCAGGACGAACATTTGACCGATGCGCCGCGTCCGACGTAGACGAGAAACGAGCCGCACTCGGGGCACGGATCGCCCGTCGGCTTGTTCCAAGACACGAAATCGCAGCCCGGATACCGGTTACACCCGTAAAATGTTCGTCCCTTTTTCGAACGCCGCTCCACGACCTCGCCTTCCTGGCAAGTTGGGCACGGCACACCAATCTTGGTGAGCAGGGGCTGCGCATTGCGGCAATCGGGAAAGCCACTGCACGCGAGGAACTTGCCGTAGCGCCCAAGCTTGATCACCATCGGGCGACCGCAGAGGTCGCACACCTCATCGGTCGGCTCGTCCTTAATCTGGACCCGCTCCATGGTCTGCTCCGCCTTCTCGAGGGTGCTCGTGAAAGGCGTGTAGAACTGGTGCAGGGTGGGGATCCAGGCGCGATCACCAGAGGCGATCTCATCCAGCTCACCTTCCAGCTGCGAGGTAAACCCGATGTCGAAGATCGTCGGGAAATGCTCGATCAGGAGATCGGCCACCACGAAGCCCATTTCCGTAGGTACCAGTTTTCGCTCCTCTACGGCGACGTAGTTCCGGGCCTGGAGCGTGGCTATCGTTGGCGCGTAGGTGCTTGGGCGTCCGATCCCTTGCTCCTCGAGCGCCTTGACCAGGGTTGCTTCCGTAAATCGCGGTGGCGGCTGGGTGAAGTGTTGTTCCGGCAGCAGCTTGCGCAGGTTGAGGTCTTCGCCGGGCGCGACATCGGGCAGCGCACCGCGATCGAGTTCGTCTGTATCCCCCTCATCCCGACCCTGCTGATAGACCGCCATCCAGCCCTGGAACCTCACGATCGAGCCGGTGGCCCGGAAGGTGTAGCGCGTGGTTCCGGAGGCAACCTCGGACGCCGATCCCGCGGAGACGTCGACCCGCGTGTTGTCCAGCACGGCCGGTGCCATCTGGCTCGCCATGAACCGCTGCCACACCAACTGGTACAGCTTGAATTGTGGCGCGCTGAGCAGTTTCTTGACGGACTGGGGATCGCGGTTAGGATAGGTTGGACGGATTGCCTCGTGCGCTTCCTGCGCCCCCTTGCTCTTCTTGGCGTACGTTGGCGGCTTGTCCGGAACGAACTCCGCGCCAAATTTCGACGTGATCACTTCACGCGCCGCGGTCTGGGCAGAGCTTGATACGTTGGTCGAATCTGTTCGCATGTAGGTGATCAGGCCCTGGGTGCCTTCGGAGCCAAGATCAATCCCCTCGTACAGCTCCTGGGCGATGCTCATCGTCCGGCGCACGGCGAAGCCCAGCTTTCGTGAAGCTTCCTGCTGCAAGGTACTGGTCGTGAATGGCGCTTGGGCCCGGCGCCGCGTTTCGCGGCGCACGACATCGGCCACCCGCCAAGAGGCGCCGTCGAGCGCCGCCACGATTCCGTGGGTCTGCTCGCCGTTGGTGAGGTCCGCCTTCTTTCCATCAACCTGGTGCAGGCTCGCCCGGAATGTGTCGCGATCGGCCGGCGCTGCGCCGGTGATCTTGTTCAGGTCGGCATCGAGCGACCAGTATTCAACTGGAATGAACTGGTCGATTTCCCGCTCGCGCTCGACCACGATCCTGAGGGCAGCGGTTTGCACCCGACCCGCCGAAAGGCCGCGCTTGACCTTCTTCCATAATAGCGGGCTAATCCCGTACCCCACGAGCCGGTCGAGAATGCGCCGGGCCTGCTGGGCATCGACGAGGTCCATGTCGATTTCGCGCGGGTGCTCCATGGCCTCCGCGATCGCCTGGGGCGTGATCTCGTGGAACACGACGCGGCGCAAGGGCTTCTCCGTGGCCTCCGTGGCGTGAATGAGATGCCACGCAATCGCCTCGCCTTCCCGGTCGGGATCGGTCGCAAGGTAGATTTCGCGTGCCCCCTGGACGCTTGCCTTCAGATCCTTGACAACCTTCGACTTGTCACGAGGGATGAGGTATTTGGGCAGGAAGTCGTCGTTGACGTCGACCCCAAGCGTTGACTTGGGGAGGTCGCGGATGTGCCCCATCGACGCTTTAACTGTGTATCCGGCGCCAAGGTAGCGTCCGATTGTCCGCGCCTTGGCAGGTGACTCAACGATCACCAGTTTGCCGCGTGGGGCAGCCACTCGCTTCTTGGCGGGAGCCTTCTTCTTCGCAACGGCGGGTTTTGCCCGGCTCTTGGCCGGAATCGTCTCCGGTTCTGTCATGGTGTTCACAACCTCGATCTGCCGCGACGAGCCTGGTATGAGGGACTCCTCGCGGTTGCTTGAAGCGCTGGGTGTATATTGGGAAGCCATTGAGTGGTCCGGAGTACGATCGTGTTGTCGGCGTGGACCTGGCGGAAGCGAGATGCCCATTATCGTATCGACTTTTTAAATAGTAGAAACGCAAGCCGCAATCTGTCAAGCATGCGCCATTGGCCACTTGACCAGTACGTCGTCTTAATGGCGAACGTAATACTGGGCACCCACGTTGCGGACCAACTGTTGAAGCTCCAGTGTGAGCAGCACCCCGGACACCTGGGGCAGCGCCATCCCACACGATTCCACGACATCGTCGATATGCCGTGGCTCACTGGTCAGGACGTTGAGGATACGGCGCTCATCGTCGTCGAGGATGAGCGGTTGCTGGCTCTCGACCGTTCCCGTCTGGCTTCGCAACCGCAGGTCCTCGAGCACATCATCCGCGCTGCGGACCAATCGCGCACCGTCCCGGAGGATGCGGTTGCAACCGGCGCTGGAGATTGAAGTGGCCATGCCCGGCACCGCGAAAACGTCACGACCCTGGTCGGCGGCGAAATCCACCGTGATTAGCGCGCCGCTCTTGTCGGGCGCCTCAACGACCACGACACCAAGCGAAAGGCCGGAGATAATTCGATTGCGCGCCGGAAAGTTCCAGCGGTCGGGTTTGGCATCAGGCAAGTTGTCGGAAATGAGGGCACCCTGCTCCGCCACCCGCTTCGCCAGTCCATTGTGTTCCCGGGGGTAAATATCGTGAATGCCGCTGCCCAGTACGGCAAAGGTGCGTCCGCCCGCATCGAGTGACGCCCGGTGAGCATGTCCATCAATACCCGTCGCCAATCCCGATACAACAGTCACGCCAGCCTGGGCCAGCCCCTTGGCGATATCGATCGCCACATCACGGCCATAGGCACTCGCTCGCCTGGTGCCCACGATCGCCACGGCATTGGAATCAGTCTCCAGGATCTGTCCCTTGTAGAACAGCACGGGCGGAGGCGCCGCGATTTCCCGGAGCAGCCGAGGGTAGCCATCATCGGCAACGGTCACCACCGAGACTCCGGCTCGTTCGAGCCTCTCCATAACCAGATCCGGATCCAGCTTGTTGCGCGTGCGAATCACACTGCTCAACGTGCGTTCCCGTCCGCCCAACACCCGACGCAGTTGTGTTGCATCCGCCTGCCAGGCTGCTTCAAGCGATCCAAAAGCATCGAGTAGCGCCTGGAAGCGGCTGGCGGAGTCAACCTCGGCCAGCCTGAAACCGACCCAGTAACGGAGATCATCAGATGCGTGGAGAATCGCCGGCAAGGAATCGAACACAGCTGGCTCCAGTCGATTGCGCGGATTCACGAATTCATCAACAATGCCGGCATGCGTTCACGGCACATGGCCAATTTGGCGATGCGTGTCGAATCGTACGTTATGGGAGTCCCAGATGAACCTCAAGAACCCCGTCAAGCAAAAGCTGGCGGATGGCAAAATCGTATACGGCTGTTTCGTACCGTCAACCTCGGCGCTCGACGTGGAAATCCTGGCCGTGGCTGGATTCGATTTCGTGCTGCTCGACGGCGAACACGGTCCGCTTGCGGCCGATACGGCGTACCCAATGGTGCTCGCCGCCGAGTCAAGGGGAATGGCAGCGTTCGCCCGCGCCGGCCAGAACGACAAGCAGGTCATCTTGAAACTGCTCGATATCGGTGTGTCCGGCGTTATGGTCCCGCAGATCAACGATGCCGCACAGGCCAGCCGGGCGATCCAGGCCACGAAGTTTTGGCCCGATGGCACGCGAGGTCTGGCCGGTGGCCGCACCTTCGATTGGGGGTTAAACGAAACCGCACCCAAGCTGGTGCCACAGCTCAATGACCGGGTGCTCACCATGATCCAGTTCGAGCACATTGATGCCTTGCCCAACCTCGACGAAATCCTGGAAGTGCCAGGACTCGACGTGCTCTTTGTTGGACCAAACGATCTTGCCCAATCGATGGGGTTCCCCGGCCAACCCGGCCACCCGGAAGTGACGAAGATCGGCGACCAGGTCGTCGCCAGGGCGCGCGAACGGGGCATCAAGCTGGGGACCACGGCCCCCACCGCCGAGGCCGCGCACGCGGCTGCCGGGCGCGGATTCGACATGATCGTCCCCAATTCACCCGGGATGCTGGCAACGGCCGCCAGGGCCTACATCGATGGCTCGCCGCGCTAGCGTTCGGGCAGGATCACCAATCGCTCGGTTGGCTGTGGGATAAACCCGATGTACATGCAGGTCTTTTGGGCACAATGAACGAACCGCGACTGGCATCGGCTGGTTCACGAAGTTGTAACCAGAGGCCGTTATCGTTCACAATACGTAGAAGAGGTATCAAGGAGCGCGTACGAAGCAGTGCGGAGTCCCTTCGGTTGGCGATTTGGATCGTTGCCGCAGGTGGGTTCGTATGGTATCGTGCAATCCCATAATCCTCCTGAACACAAGGATTGCGGCCAGGCCCTGAGCGATGGTCCGGTCGGCCGGAAAAGTGGGGCTGTGATGCCGCCGGCGGGTTCCAGCGTGGACCGAATTCACTGGTAGCGATTGACAGTAGGTATCCTGCCTCAAGGCAGTCGCCTGAGACC
>JALZMD010000030.1 GCA_030858375.1 Chloroflexota bacterium | reverse complement strand
CGAACGGCATGGCCGCGCGGATGAGTGGAGGGCGCTGATCGCCGAGGTGCGGACGACCAACAAGACGCTCCGCGCCCTCCGGGAGGAACTGGACGCACTCGATCTGTAGTTATTCCTGCGCCAATCCCGAGCGTCGCAGGAATCCAGAGCAGAGGTCCGGCCAGATGCCAGCTTCGGTATGACCTTCCGCCAGACCCAGACCATGGGCGCCAGACGGCAGGACGTGGAGTGCGAACGGCACGCCGTGGCGCCGCAGGGCCGACGCGAAGATGAGGCTGTTCTCGACGTCCACTGCCTCGTCATCGGCGGTGTGCCAAAGGAAGACTGGGGGCGTTTCCGGCGTGACGTTCAGCTCGGCTGATTGGGCACGGCGTTCACCGAGCGTGGGCGAATCGCCCAGCAGGTTGGTCATTGACCCTACGTGCGACGCGTGCAGGAATGAAATGACAGGGTAGCAAAGGATCACGAAATCGGGCCGGCAACCCTGTCTCGCTACCGGATCGGCATGGTCCGGATCGCCATGATCCCATTGCGTGGCAGCGGTTGCGGCGAGGTGCCCACCCGCCGAAAAGCCCAGGACGCCCACCCGTTGGGGATCGACGTCCCACGTCTCCGCGTTGGCCCGCACGGTCCGGATCGCCCGCTGCGCATCCAGCAGCGGAGCCGGGTGGCGATGCGGCGCCACCCGATAGTCGACGACGAAGGCGGCGACTCCGAGCGGGTTCAGCCACCGGGCGACTGGTTCGCCCTCGTGGTCGGCGCGCCGCTGGTAGCCACCGCCGGGACAGATCATGATCGCACTCGTCGGTGAGGCAGATCCAGGCAGGTAGGGCGTAAGCAGCGGAATGTCCTCAGGCGCCGTTCCGATGAGTTCCGGAGCGTCAGCTGGCCAAAGCTGAATCGGTTGAGGAGCGGTCGTCATGGCAGACCTCATGCGAGTGATTCGTGCAGCGTTCCGGTTGACCGCCATCTTCCCCGATGTCGAACCGATTTGGGTTATCGACGAAATGGTCGATGTCGTCCAATCTTGCCGATCGGTATTTTGAACATGGTGCTCCGGGGTCAGGCCTTCTTGAGCGGGTCGTGGCCTCAGTTCATCAACGAGTGTCGCCAACGTGTGTCAGCCACGTCGCCATCCGGCCGCTATGCGAGGTGGCGATGAATGTAACCCGTGACCCGCCGCATCTGGTCGATGTCGTCATCGGTATAGTCGGTTTTCTTTTTGTCGAGGATATCGACGATCATCCGGCCCGATTCATGACCGGTACTCTCGCCGCCGCCAGATTTTTGTCCGGCGTCCTTCGATTCGTAGCCAGTCGGCGAGTTCCTTGTGCGGCATGTTGACCGCGTCACGGAACTCCTCGATGGATGTTTCTCGGTTGTCAGCCATGCTCTCCTCACTCCTTCACGTTCTTCAGGGCCTCGGCCTTGTGCGCTGCCTGTTTTCCGGAAGAGTCGCTTTCGACGAGGTAGCGAGGGTCGTCTTTGGACGCGGCGACGTGGAAATCCTCGATATCGGTCGGCGACGTGAGCTTGCGGACGACCTTGCCGACCGATTTGCCGCCGGAGCTATGCCACTCAACCCGGTCGCCCTTCCTGAACTCGTGTGTCATGTTGTGATTCCTCTTGCCTGCGCGGAAACGTCTCGACGTCGGATGGATCTGGAAGCAGGGCGGGAGGCAGCGTGCGCGCCGTGGCCACGCCGTGTCAAGTACCTGAGGGCCATGCGCCCTGAGTCTGGCGCCGACGTCAAGGCTCGGACGGTGCAGCTGCGGGGGCCAGCAGGGCGGCCATTCCTGCCGCTAGCGAGTATCCGCGTTGCGCCTCGGTCCAGGGGCGGGCGAGCCCTTGATCCGCGATTGCGGCGCCCAGAACTGCGGCCGCACGGGTGACGCCGGCATGGTTGTCCAGGCCGATCTGGGACCGCAGCGCCGCGCCATCGAACTGCTCTTCGGGATGGTCGATGAGCCAGCTTAGGAATCGGTGGCTCGGCGTATTGGACAGTTCAGCGAGAATGCTCCAAACGACTGAGAAGTCACTACTCGTGATTTCGCGGAGAGCAGCGACATCATGGCCTTCATTCAGAGGTCGTGGTTCGGTGCTCGAACGCAGGCCCGGGATGATGTCCGTCGCAACCTGGCGAAGGACAGGTACTTCCGACTCGGTTCGGGGCCACGGCAGGTAGATGTCGCGAAACCCGGCTGCGTGGTAAGCGGCCACACTGGTGGCGAATGCGTCCGGCGACTCCAGCAGGTTGATCGATGGACTGACGGCGCGAACGAGGGTAGCGGGGTCCCGCCCCTCTTTCGCGCAGATCTGGTCCAGCTGCCGGTTGAGCACTCCCGCTTCTTCCGGGGAGCCGACCGTGTTCCAGATGTCGGCGTGGCGGGCGACCAGCCGCAACATGCGGGGTTTGGACCCACCGATCAGGAGTGGCAGGCGCGACTGCTGGAGGGACTTCGGTTCGAACGGTGCATCGAGCAGCCGGTAGTGGTCTCCTTCATAGGTCGTTCGTTCCAGACCTTGCAGCTTGTCCCAGAGCTCCAGCGCTTCGGCGAATCGACTGACCCGCTCGCGGGCCGATGGGAACGGGAACCCGTATGCCTCGTGTTCACGTTCCAGCCAGCCCGCGCCCACCCCGAAGTCGACCCGCCCACCCGAGATGTGGTCGACTGTGATCGCCTGCTTGAGCAACAGGGCCGGATTGCGGTACGAGTTGCCACTGACCATGATCCCGAGTCGCATTGTTTGCGTGAACGGTGCCAGCGCCGCCAGCATCGTGTAAGCCTCGTGGGTCGGATCGGACACATCCTTGAGCCCGAAGAAATGATCGACCAGAAAGAGTCCGTCGAACCCCAACGACTCGGTTTCGCGGGTCCGGGCGAGCATCTCCGGCCACGATGCGCGCTGGCCAAGCACGATGCAAAACCGGGGCGTGCTGTTCTCCATTGGGTGTCCTTCCCGGCAGTATCGAGGAATCCGCTGATGCTGGTGGTCAGGATGGCATTGTGGGGTCCCTGGCGCAATATGCGTGAATGTCGTCTCTCCTGCCCGAAGCGGTGCCGGTTCAGATTTGCCGGTTACCGGGTGATTGACGGCGAGCGATGAAGCGGCGTGAATGGACACGCACACCCGGGAAGGAACGGCGACGCTGTCGACTGTTCTCAGCGTTTAAAGGAGATGGCAAGACATGGCCGCGAGTGATTTCGAGATCGTTGACGAGCGATTTTACGGTTGCTTCAAGGGATCGGCGAAGGTCGAGAAGCTCTACGAAGGATGCCGCTGGGCAGAGGGACCGGCCTGGTTCCCGCTCATGCGCTCGGTGATCTGGAGCGATATCCCCAACGATCGCATCCTCCGGTGGGACGAAACGACCGGTGTTACCGGAGTCCTGCGGAATCCGGCCGGGTACACCAACGGCAACACGGTCGATCGCGAAGGACGGCTGGTGAGTTGCGAGCACGGCAACCGTCGGGTCACCCGCACCGAGCACGACGGCTCGATCACGGTGATCGCTGACGCCCACGATGGAAAACAACTCAACAGCCCCAACGATGTGGTGGTCAAATCCGACGGCTCGATTTGGTTCACCGATCCGCCCTACGGCATCGAGTCTGATTACGAGGGCCACCAGGGCGAGGTCGAGCAGTCTGGTAATTACGTCTACCGGGTCGATCCCGAGAGTGGCGATGTCGAAGTGGTCGCCGACGACTTCGACCGACCCAACGGGATTGCCTTCTCGCCGGACGAATCGAAGCTGGTGGTGTCGGACACGGGCAGTGCCGCGACCCGCCATTTCCGCATCTTTGATGTTGCGGACAACGGCACGCTCTCGGGCGGCGAGGTCTTCGCGACCTGCACCAGCGGCGGCTTCGATGGCTTCCGGTTCGATACCGAAGGACGGATCTGGACCAGCGCCGGCGACGGCGTGCACTGCATCGATCCCGATGGCACGTTGCTGGGTAAAGTGAAGGTGCCTGAAGGCGTCGCCAACGTCGTCTTCGGCGGCGCCAAGCGGAACCGGCTCTTCATCTGCGGCACCACGTCGCTCTATTCGGTGATGCTCCCGGTCCAGGGCGCCAAGACGTTCTGATCACCGGGTCAATCGTGTATTTACCGTGAAAAGCCGGGCATGCAGTCCGTGATTGGCCGGATCGGCGCCGGTGCTCATTGCTGCCCGGAGTTCCAGCGAAAACTCCCGAGGTTCCAGACCGATGCCCGATGCACTCCTGGTGGTTGATGTCCAGCACGGGTTCATCAACCCATTCACGAAACATGTTCCCGACCGTATCTCCAGGCTGATCGAGCGCGAGCGGCACAAGACCGTGCTCTTCACGCGGTTCGTCAACATCGAAGGTTCACCGTTCCGGCGCATGCTCGATTGGGATGCGTGCGCCGAGCCGTCGGTACGGAAATCGTTCCTGCATTGGCGGGCTTCGCCGCCGAGGACCAAATTTACTCCAAGCCAGGTTACGCCGGTTTGCCTGACAGCCTGACAGCCTGACAGCCTGGCAAGGCGCTTCCAGCGCGATGGCATCGAGCGAATCGCGGTGGTTGGGATCGATACCGACATGTGCGTACTCAAGGTGGCGCTCGACCTGTTCGACCTCAATATCGGCGCCGGCCATCTACGTGACGCCGGTTTTTGCGGCGGGCACATGGCCGCGTCTCCTGATGAACAGTGACCACTTGCCTGATGTCTGATACTTGTCTGTAACTACAATTGTAGGCATGATGCGATGGTCGAGTTCGAATGGGTCGAAGACAAGCAGCTATCCAACCTGGAGAAGCACAAGCGCGACTTTTTCGGCGCCCGCGATATGTTCGATGGCCGTTCCTTGTTCACCACCATCAGCCTCGACCATGACGAGGTACTGATGGTTTCGACCGGCGTCCCGTCACACCGACGTCTCACGGTGATCTGGTCCGTGCGGGAAGCCAGGATTCGGATCATTTCCTTCAGGAGGCCTCGAAATGCCGAAGAGCGGAACCATCGTCAGCTATACAGCTGAAGTAATCGACGAAATGCTCGCGCGCGGTGAGAGTCAGACCGACTGGGCTGCTGCCGATGCAAAGACCGAGGAAGAGTTGGAGGCCGCCATTGCTTCCGATCCTGACAAAGCGGGATTGCAACACAATCTCGACAACTGGGACAACGTTGTCATCGGGTTCCCGAAACCGAAGCGCCAGCTGACCGTCCGGCTCGACGGCGACATCATTTAGTGGTTCAAGGATGCCGGCAAGGGCTACCAGACCCGGATCAACGCGGTGCTCCGGAGCTACGTCGAAGCCGAGAAGCGGCAGGAGCTTGAGCGTCGCAAACGGGACCGCGCCGAAACAGCAGCGTCCGGCGAGTGAGTACGGAGCTCGCCCCTAGCCCCGCTCCTCGTCACCTGTGTCGGCCGTCCGTTTGAGCCGGTCGCTTTCCATGTCGTCGGCCTTTTCGCCGAATCCCCAGTCGTGATCGGTGCGCGGGGTGTACGCGCCCAGCGTCATCAACGCGGCCTGTTGCACGTCCTGCGGCTTGTCGCCCAGGATCGCTTCGGCCAGTTGCTGC
>JALZMD010000023.1 GCA_030858375.1 Chloroflexota bacterium | reverse complement strand
GGACTCTTCGATCACCTTGCCGAAGCTGGCGCCGCGACAAGCGCCGAGTTTGCCGATCGCGCCGGAATCGATGAGCGCTACGCCCGGGAGTGGTTATCAGCCATGGCGTGCCATGGGTACGTTGCGTACGACGATACCTCCAAGAGCTTCTCCCTGTCCCCCGAGCGCGCATTTTGCCTGGTCGACCGGGACAGCCCCTTCTACCTGGGCAGCATGTTCAGCATGGCACCGACGATGTGGTCCAACATCGACTTCCTGACCGAGGCGTTTCGCCATGGTGGCGGTGTGCCGCAGGCCCGCTTCGGCACCGAGTTCTGGTGCGGATTCGAGCGGTTCACCCGGCCCGCCTTCCGCAACAACTTCGTGCAGGACTGGATTCCGGCGATGCCCGATGTCGACGCCAAGCTCCGTACCGGCGGTAGCGTCGCGGACGTTGGCTGTGGCAACGGGCAGGCCCTGCTCTTCCTCGCCCAGGGGTATCCCGACGCGCACCTGGTCGGCTTCGACAACTACGCCCCAGCCATCGAGGCCGCGAACGCCAACGCGCGCGCGGGTGGACTGGACGACCGGGTCCGCTACGAGGTCTGCGATGTCACCCAAGGCATTCCGGGTACCTACGACCTGATCACCAGTTTCGATGTCGTCCATGACATGCCGCATCCCCGACCTGCGATGCGAGAGATCAAGCAGGCGCTCAACCCAGGTGGAACCTACTTTGTGCTGGAATTCAATTTTTCCGGCGACCTACAGCAGAACATCGACCACCCGATGGGCATCGGCGCTTTCGGTTACTCGGCCAGCACCAATTACTGCATGACCCAGGCGCTGGCGGCCGGTGGCGAGGGCACGGGGACATGCATGGGCGAGGAGAAGGCACGGGAACTGGCAACCGAAGCCGGGTTCACACGCTTCCAACGCCTTGATTTCCCCAACAACCCTTTCAACCTCTTCTACGAGATCCGTGCGTGAGAAAGTACGGGGAGCGGCAGCACACGTTTTTCGAACTGCACCAGGATCGTATTTCCCCACGCGAGCAAAATGACGGAGTAATCGAGTGGCGGCCGAGGGCGGGAGAAACGAACGATCGCTCCGGGATGGTCGTCACGCGTATCGAGACAGCATCGGCAACCCGCCGGACCTTTAACCATTCCACCGTGCATCATTGCCATTGACGACCACCCGCCCCGCCCACTACGATAAAGCCGACTAATTCAGTCGGCTTTATCGGTGTCAACCGGCGAGGGGGGAACGAACATGGCCCAGGCAATACACACACGGCGTTCGGTCATCGGCGGCGCGCTCGGTCTCGGCGCAACTGCCGCCGCCGCCCGCTTCGCCACCGCCCAGGAGGGCAGCCCAGAAGCCTCATCGGCTGCTTCCCCGGCGGCGGACGGCGAATGGTCTTTCACGGATGACAAGGGCGTCACTGTCACCCTGCCGTCGCGGCCCGGACGGCTCATGATCGACGTCAATGCCGCCTCCCCGCTCTGGGATTTCGGGGTCCGCCCCGTGGCCGTGTTCGGCTGGCTCGCCACCGCCAGCGGCGACTTCGGCCCCGCCGGTGGCCGGATCGATCCCGAACAGGTCGAGATCATCGGTGAAGGCGAGGCCACGATCGATGTCGAAGCCCTCGTCGGCCTGCAACCGGACCTGATCATCACCCTGACGTTCTCGCCGGACGACCCGCTCGAGTACTGGAGCCTGGCCGCCGACGGTCCGCTCGAACAGGTCCAGCAGGTCGCCCCGATCGTCGCTATCTCCGGCGTCCAGAGCTCGAACGCTGGCGTCGCCCGCTTCGCCGAACTCGCCGTCGCCCTCGGTATGGACCTCGAAACACCTGAAGTCACGGCCGACCTCGAGCGCTGGCAGGCATCCGAAGCGGCCTTCGGAACGGCCCTTGCCGACAAGCCGGGCATCAGCGCCATCTTCACGGCTCCCAGTCCGGATGTCATCTACATCGCCAACCCCCAGGTCGCCGGCGATCTCCAATACTACCGGGAACTCGGCCTCACCATCCCCGACGTGGAGATCAACCCGGACGATGGCAACTACTGGGAGTACGCCAGCCTTGAAGAGATCGGAAAATACCAGACCGATCTCCTCTTCAGTTCCTACCGGG
>JALZMD010000020.1 GCA_030858375.1 Chloroflexota bacterium | reverse complement strand
GGTGTCCTGGGCTATGGGCGACGTTACCATCACGGTCCTTGCCCGGGATTCCTGGATCGTGACGATACAGGCGGAGAATCCGTCGAGATTGCCTGCGTCGTGGAGCGATCCGAACGTCGCTATCCGCCGACGCACCTCGGCGTCACGGTCACCGGGAACGTGAAGGGCGACCCTCAGTTGGGTCCCGACAGGGATGCCAGCACGAAGGGCATTGGCGGCCAGTTGTTCGCTGGAGGTGCCGGTCGAGGGTTGAAGCAGGGCATTCAGGGCCTGGATCCGGGCCGACCCGTGGGGGGCGGTGGCGTCTGCCTGATCCAGCGAGCGCTGGATTCCGTCGCGGAGGCGGCGGATGACGAGTCGCCCAAGGGCGCGCTGGTTGGGGGCGACCGGGCCGATCCACAGCATGCGTTGGCCCATCAGTTGCTGCTTGATCCATTCGGCGCCGTTTTGGCCCGGATAGCTGGCGAGCGAGGGCCGCGACTCGCCGTGCTCGGTGGTCGAGAAGAGGATCGCCCCGCTGGAGGTCGTTACGGTGATGCCGAGGTTGAGCCGGGCCGATAGCGACTCGATCAATTCGCCGGGCCGGGCATCCCGGGCGGTGAGTTCGGCGATCGTGCGTTCGATGTCGGCCCCGGTGCGCAGCAGGTCACCGCGGCGCGAGGTCAGGAGCCGGTTGATGTCGCTTTCCAGCTCGTTCGAGATAATCGGAACGCCGAGGATTGGGAGGGCGACCCCATTCGGGGGAGTCGCCGGGTGGTCGATGACGACGCCGGCAACCGGCTGCCCTGAGAGTTCGTTGATGAGCATCGCCAACGGAACGCCAGATTCCACCACGATCCGGTGCGGCATCAGCACCAGTTCGCCACCCCGCAATGACGGCAGCATCGGGGCGCCGGTCCGGGCCGTGACAACCCATTCGACGTCGCGGTCGAGGGGGTCCTCGTTGCCCACCGACCGGCCGTTGCTCAGGATCCGGAGATGTGGCTCCCAGGAAACCAGATCGCGGAGCGTTATTTCGCCGTTGCGAGATGTCATTCCTCACCTGCCAGGTAGCGATCATGCAGCAGTTGTCTCGCCGCGCCATCGCGGTCGAGCGGGACGGTGCTCCCTTTCACCACCTATCATGACATGATCGATCCGGATATTGTGCACCTTGACCACTCCGAAATGTGACGTTCATGTGATTGCCTAACAGCCATTGTGCAATGCGCCCTGGTCCATCTGACAGAGATTAGCCTACTAGACCATACGCATGGCACCGTAGCGGTGCTCTGAATGGAACCGGGTATGCTACGCCAAACGTTTGGGGCTTTTGAGGTTCTTGAAGATGACGACTCGATTCCGGCCGACAATGACCGCTGCTTCATCGAGCGGAAGCCGATGGCGCTCGACGATGGTCCTCTCCGTCGCCAGCCTGATCGGGCTGGCCTGCTTCCTCTACCCATTCATCCTGCCGATCGGAAACCAGCTCGCCGATGAAAGCGCGGCCCAGGCCAGCGTCGCCCCATTCCTCTTTGCGGCCGTGATCGGGATCTGCCTGGTCGCAATCCTGGTCACGATGGCCGACGAAGGTGGTGTCTCCCGATCCCGCTCGGTGGCCTTGCTTGGGGTGCTGGTGGCAGTGGATGCGACGTTGCGGCTGGTTCCCAGCATCCTCGGCGCGTCCGCGATCTTCCTGCTGATTATCCTCGTTGGCGTTGTGTTC
Source organism: Chloroflexota bacterium (assembly GCA_030858375.1). Lineage (GTDB taxonomy): Bacteria > Chloroflexota > Chloroflexia > Thermomicrobiales > UBA6265 > JACCYX01. The sequence goes on along the minus strand of JALZMD010000020.1, from coordinate 3,656 downwards.
GGGTCCGCGATGGGCTTCCAGATGGGGGTGTTGACGCTGCTCTTTTCGGCCTTGATCACCGGTGGGATCGGACCGTGGCTGCCCTTCCAGATGCTCGGTGCCGGCTGGGTTGGGCTGAGCGCGGGCTGGCTCCCGAACCGGGGCGTGATGCCGATGCGGATTGCCGTGATCGCGCTGTTCGGCGCCATCTGGGGGTTCCTCTTTGGCGCGCTCATGAACCTCTGGTTCTGGCCCTTCGCCGCTCCCGGAGTGGGTGCCGATACTGGACTCTACTGGTCGCCGGAACTTGAGCCGGGGGAGACAGTCGTCCGCTATCTTCGTTTCTACGCCGTAACCTCACTCGGCTTCGATGTGGCCCGAGCTGTGGGCAATATCGTGCTGGTGCTGGTCTTCGGTGCGCCCATCCTGCGCCTGCTGGAGCGCTATCGCTCCCGCTTTACATGGCAGCCCTGGACCGAGCAGCCGTCAGACGCGCGCGAGCCACGGCCGGGCCTGGCACCACCCGGCTGACCGGCCTGGCCGTCCGCCTTACCGCACCGCAAGCCTGAGCATTACAAGCACCCCAACCACCGCCGCCGCCACGTGCATCAGCAACAGGAAGACGACCATGTCACCGGGCGCATCCTGCAACGTAAACGGCTGGAAAAACGACAGGACCAGGGCTGCCGCCGCCACGTAGAGGAAGATTCGCACCGGACGCCTGCTCAGGCGGCTGACGATGGCAAAGACAATGCCACCAACCGCGAGAAAGCTGAACGTGGAGAGGATCACATTGCCAATCCCCATCGACGTTTCACCGCCGCCCGGCGGGCTGAATCGGTAGTTATCCGGAAAAGCGCCAGCCGCGTCTCCGATGAAGAAGACGATGACGTTGGCCACAATTGCGGCCACGATCGCCCCGACCGTCGCAACGAGAATCCGGATGAGGGGAATCCGTTCCTGGGATTCATTGGGCCACAGGCCGTTCACATGTTTCGCCATCTTTGGTCCTCCCCGGCGATGGACGCCGTATGCTCCGTCGGTGACGAGACCATGATTGTAGGGGCTCGCACGCTGCGACAAAGCTGGCGGTATGGGCAGGCTGGGCTGACCTCTATCGGGTACAGGAATCAATCAGCCCAGGGGCCGCACGGCGCTGGTCACGCCAGGTTACGTACCGACAGCTTGTGAGTTACAGCCGGGGCGGTCCCTGCCGGATCCGATGGATCAGGGTGCCTACGTCGTTTGGCGCTTCCCAGCGCGATTCAATCCACCAGGTGGCGCCAGCTTCGGCCAGCGGCCGCAAGGTGCCCTGAATCCAGCCCGGATCGTCCGGCGGGGAGATGCCTTCGACAACTACCTCGAACGGCGCGCCACCCGGACGGTGCTCACGCATCCAGGCGGCGATGTCCCCGATCTGCTCCGGCGTTGGCTGGTCGAATGGAGACGACGCGATCGAGGGAATGATGCCGTCCCACTTCGCGGCCCGGGCCACCGACTTCGGGCGCGGCCACGATCCCACCACCCAGATCGGGATCCGCGGCTGCTGGACGGGCTTCGGGAGGAACCGGATGTCGTCCAACTGGTAGTGCGCACCATCGTAGCTGAACGCATCGCCTCTCCAGGCGAGGTCGAGGATCTCGAGCGTCTCGTCCAACAGCTCGGCGCGCTCCTTGCGGCCCGTCGTTTCTGGATGCACTTTGGAGAACCCGCCGTCATCCACCGCGCCAAGCGCGACTGGGATCACCAGTCGTCCGTTCGAGAGGTGATCGACAGTGAGCGCCTCTCTCGCGACCTTCCACGGCCTCCTGCGGGAGAGAGGGAAGATCATTGCCCCCAGCGTAACCCGCCCGGTCCTGACCGCGGCCGCCGCGAGGATCGCCCAGGGATTGAAAACCTCCATGTCATGGCCGCCGCCGATTCCGTCCCAGGTGAAAAAGCCGTCCCAACCGGCAGCCTCGACCTCCCCGGCGATGTCGATGATCTGGTGGGCCGAACCCGAGGTCGCGATGAACCCGAACTTCATGTTTGCTCCTTGCTCACGAGGCGCGCCAAAGGCCCCTGCATGACCGCCGCTGCAAGGGAAGGACACCTATAACGCCCGTTGGCCTCGTGTATCAAATGGTTGGCAATCCCTACATGACGCACCGGCCATTGTAGCGACCGGGGCGTTCGAGCCCGCCAGGTGATCGTTGGAACCAGCCCTCCCGAGTCCAGGGCGATTGCATCTAAATTGGGGACTTGCAGCGGCGGTTGGGGATCAGGATACTGAGCGGACGCAGGGACTGGCTGCGGTGTCCCGCCGCCTGCCGCTAAGGACTTCCCCATGTGTGCCGCCCCCGCTCCACGCATCGCTGACGCCTTTGCCGATCTGGTCGATCCTCGCGTCGAGCGCACCAAACGCCATCGCCTGCTCGACATCCTCACGATCACCCTCTGCGGGGTGCTCTGTGGGGCGGAGAACTGGGTCGAGATTGCCGACTGGGCCGACGCCAAGCGGGTCTGGCTCACCGAGTGGCTCCAGCTGGAGCACGGGATTCCTTCCCATGACACCCTGGGCCGGGTCTTCGACCGGCTCGATCCGGTCCAGTTTGAGGCTGGCTTTCTGCGCTGGGTGCAGGGCACGCTCACGCCGCAGGCCAATCCCGTGGTCGCCATCGATGGCAAAACGGTCCGCCGCTCCGGCGATGGTCGCACTGGCCGGGCCCCACTGCACCTGGTCAGTGCCTGGGCCAGTGGGCAGCGCCTCGTGCTCGGCCAGGAAGCCGTCGCGACGAAGTCGAACGAGATCACGGCGATCCCGCTCTTGCTCGATCGCCTGGATCTGACCGGGCAGACCGTGACGATTGACGCGATGGGCTGTCAGCGCACGATCGCCACCCAAATCATCGCCGCGGACGGGAACTACGTGCTCGCGCTCAAGGACAATCATCCCGACCTGCTGGAGGACGTGATTGACTGCTTCCGGATGGCCCGCACCCCCGATGACCGGGTCCGGATGATCGGGAAAGACCATGGGCGACAGGAAACCCGCGTCTGTGAGACGATCGCCGACCCGGACGTCATGGCCTGGCTGGACCCAGAGCAGCACTGGACCGGGCTCCGGGCGATCGCCCGGGTGACGGCAACGCGGATCGTTGGGGAGCAGGAGCCGATCACCGCGACGCGGTACTACCTGACCAGCCTGCCCGGCGATGCCCGTCCGATCGCCAAGGCGGTCCGCAGTCACTGGGGCATCGAGAACGGGCTGCACTGGGTGCTTGATGTCGCCTTTGGCGAGGACCAGAACCGGACCCGGGCAGGGCACAGCGCCGAGAACCTGGCGCTGGTCCGCAAACTGGCGCTCAACCTGCTGCGGCTCGAACCGACGCGCAAACATGGGATCAAGGCCAGTCGCCTGCGCGCCGGTTGGGACCAGGACTATCTGCTCCGCGTGCTGGGGCCATTTAGATGCAATCGCCCTGGGAACGCCGGCACTCAGTGTCGAACTGGCTGAACTCTGGATATACTGTAAAGGTGTATCGGTCGCGACGCTCCGGGAATTCTCCACGGGGCAGGACTTGTGTGTCTACCGATACGGGGAGTTTCGTCGTGTCATCTTCACCGGTCATCCAGATTACGCCCGTGGGCGAACGGCAGTTGTCGCCGCCCAGATTGCCACTCAACGGCAAACGCTT
>JALZMD010000430.1 GCA_030858375.1 Chloroflexota bacterium | reverse complement strand
ATGCGGAACATGCATCGCTGGTCTGCCCAAGGCATGGTGATCGCCGTCTTCCTTCATATGGCGCGCGTTTTCTACACCGGTTCCTACAAGCCGCCACGAGAGTTCAACTGGGTTATCGGCGTACTGCTGCTGGTCGTTACCTTCCTCCTGTCGTTCACCGGCTACCTCCTGCCTTGGGATCAGCTCGCATTCTGGGCGATTACCGTGGGCTCGGAAATTGGCGGCGCGGCACCGGTCGTCGGCCCTCAGGTCCGTCAATTGCTGCTCGGTGACTTCCAGATTGGCCAGAGCACATTGATCCGCTTCTACACGCTCCATGTCATTTTCCTGCCATTGGTGGCAGCGTTCCTGATGGCCGTCCACTTCTGGCGCATCCGCAAGGATGGTGGCATTTCCGGTCCGTTGTAATGATGGTCATCGCCGCCGAGGCCCACGGGTCACGTTGTGGAACCAAGATAGGAGAGATGAAACGTGGCTGATATTGCACAACAACCGGGCGTCAGCCCAGGCGCGATCGACGAACAGAAGCGACAGAAGCTGCTTGAGCTGGTTCGTGGCCGCGCTCTCGCCCGCCCCACCGACCTCGCCGAAGACGAGGTGATGGTTTGGCCATCGCTGGTGGTGGTCGAGGCGGTTTGCGCGGTGGTCTTCCTCGCGATCCTGACCGCTCTCTCCGTCCTCGTAAACGCGCCCTTGCTGGAACGAGCGAACCCGAACCAGACTCCGAACCCGTCCAAGGCGCCATGGTACTTCCTCAATCTTCAGGAAATGCTGTTGCACATGGACGCGGGGCTCGCCGGTGTCATCATCCCAACCATCGCCCTCGGTGGTATCGCGGCAATTCCGTATATCGATCGCAGCCCGCTTGGCGTCGGCATCCTCGGCACGTCGTCCAAGGGTCGAAAGATCATTGCCTTTACGGTCGTGTTCACGAGCATCACCCTGATCGGCATGGTGCTGCTCGAAGAGGCGGTCGGGCGGGGAACGCAGTTTGGCATCGGCAACTGGTTGATGGACACCCAGGGCGCTCCAGAGTGGGTTGGCAGTATCGTCCTGTCCTCGCTGATTATCCTCGGCGCCATTGGCGTCCTCGTGTTCATGGTCAAGGGGATCTTCCGTCCAACCACGCGGGAGCTGATCATCGCCCTCTTCACCGCCTTCTTCGTGACATACTGGCTGCTCGGCATCATCGGCACGTCGTTCCGCGGCCCCGGCCAGGAGCTGACCTTCCCGTGGGATCTTCCACGCGTTCATCACTAGGCCGCGGACCGCAGTGGCTTCACGCTTCTTGAGAGCGGTGCCGCCAGACAAGGACTCACGTTGACATGACACCACTCGCTCGCACACTGACAGGCATGGCAGGAGGCTGGACAGCAAGCCGGATGATTGGCCTGGCAGCACGCCTGCAACATAGCGGTCCCGGAGCTGGCTCCACGTCCAAGGCAAAGAAGCTCCAGAGCCGGCGCTCGTTCACGCGGAACGCTGCGCTCGGCGCGTCCCTCATCGTCACCGCCGAACTGGCGATTGGCACCGTCTGGCTGCTCTGGCCGAACAAGACTGGCGCCTTCGGCGGTGAAATAACCATTGCCGAAACGTCAGTACCAGATGTGGAGGGTGCTCCATTCCGGTATCCGGAAGGTCAGTTCTACATCGTCCACACCGACGATGGCGTGGAGGCGCTTTGGTGGAAGTGCGTCCATCTCGGCTGCACCGTGCCCTGGGTCGCCGGACAAACCCAATTTATATGCCCGTGCCACGGCTCCATCTACGAGTACAACGGGTCGCGCGTTTCCGGTCCGGCGTCGCGCGCCATGGATGCTTTCCCGGTCACAGTTAACGACAACGGTAGCCTCACGGTCAACACCGATCCTGCCACCGTAATTATTCGCGATGAATATAGCCCCGCCGACGCCGTACCGTATCCGGCCTAGGCCCATAAAAATTCCGGGCAGCGTTGCCCCGTGCTGACGATTTGGTGAGGAGAGATCTAGGGTGGGAGCTGTTCAGAAGCTCGCAACGGTAGTCATCATCGGGCTGGTTGCCATGGCGACCGTGCTCGTGGTCTACCTTGCCGACGAACCAAGTCGTCGCGGTGGCGAATCGACCGAGCAGGAAGCCCTTGCCCTCGAACGCGGCACCGCGTTGTACATCACGTACTGCCTCCAGTGCCACGGCCCGAGCGGCTATGGTGCAGCCAATGAAGGCGAAGAACCGAGACGAGTTGGCGCCGTGCTGAACCAGTCGATCCGTCCGCCCGATTTGAGCACGCCGACGAACGTTCAGTTCCAGTCGGATGATCCGGTCCAGCAAGACCGGGCCGAGGACTATATCCGGTACAGCCTGCTTTACGGCAAACCGTCCGATCCCCGCGTGGCAAACAAGGTTATGCCCGCGTTCGGTCAGGAACTGAACGTTGAGGAGATCAACGATCTCGTCTACCTCGTGATGTACGGTGACTGGAACTACATCTACAACGAGGCAGTTCTTTCGACTGGTGAATCGGTTGCCCAAGCCGAATGTGACGCTGACCCCTCCAACACCGAGGCCTGCGAAGCGGTCGAACATCCAGAGCCGGTCTATCCGACTGTGCCGCCTGAGGACTCAGCTGGAGATGGTGGAGATCCCGAGGCATCACCTGCGTCTTCGGAGGGTGGCTCGACACTTCTGGAAGCGCTCGATCCGTACGAGTGGAGCGAGACTGAATTGAGCTTCCAGCCGGGTGACACGATTGAAGTTGTCAACGCCGGCGTTTCGCAACACAATTTCGTCGTCGAAGAACTGGGTATTCAGGAAGATCTAACTGCCGAGCCGATCGCGATCACGATTCCGGAAGATGCGGCACCTGGGGAGTACGAGTTCATTTGCTCGATCCCAGGCCACGCCGAGAACGGCATGGTCGGCACGCTGACTATCGAAGCCCCGTAACCAAGGAGAGCGTTCATGATCGTTTCCAATCTCGCCATCGCCTTTGGGACGCTCGCCGAAACTGTCGAACTGTCGCTGGCGATCATCATGATGCTGGGTGGAATCTATCTCACCTACGCTGTTCAGAAGTGGGCCGACCGTACCGGCGAGGCCCAGCCGAGTTCAGCCAATGTCGGCAAGGGTGGGACAGTCACCCACGAAGAACGCGGCATGCGCGGATAGGTCCAGGCCTTCGATGCCCGTTACGATTCTCCACTTTGAATGAAGCAACGGGCCTGGCTGGACATGATCCGCCGGGCCTGTCGTCTTTCGATCACGTTCGAGCTCACGGAACACGATTGCCATGCCCAAGCAAATCCAAACTGACCCACAAAACACCTACCTCTGGTGCGACACCTGCCGCCGGAGTTACCGACACGAAGACACACCTGACGGCATCTGCCAGGTGTGCGGTACGCGAACCCGGGAGATGGGCAAGTTCAGCGCGATCATCCGCGGCCTGATGTCGAACGAGATGGCGGCGTCTCCTCTAGAGACGCGCCACCGCCAGCTGGTGCGCCTGATCTGGACCGCCAACGGCATGGGTGAGCAGTACTATCGCGTCCTGACGCCCGATATGTCGTACGCGCGGTTCGAGGCGAGAGTAACCGAACTGCTGTGCCGGGGTGCAGAGGAAGGTTGGGTGCGCTTCGTCATACCGCCCGCTCCCCGGCCAGAGGAATCCGCCTACAAGCTCGAGTTCGATGACGAGGCTCACTTTATCGCCGAACTCGAGTTGCTCGCGGGCACCCAGACAGACGAGAACCGGGTATGACGAACCATGCACCGCTTGCCGAGCGAACAATCGGCGAATACCTTGAGAAGTTGAGTTCATCCGACCCCGCGCCGGGTGGTGGGAGCGTTGCCGGGTTGGTGGGAGCACTCGCTGCTGGTCTGGGCCAAATGGTCGTGAGCCTCACGCTCAATAGCGGGAACCATGCGCTACTCGCCGAACACGTCGAAACCCTCGAGGCAGCCCGCGCTTCACTCCTTTCGGCGGCGGCGGCGGACGAGCGCGCCTACAGCGCCTACGTCGATGTCACGCGCATGCCAAAAAGCACCGATAGCGACAAGGCCGCACGCCGGGCCGCGATGCAGTCGGCCATCACTCATGCGGCATCCGTACCACTCGTTCTGGCGGAAGCGGCCTGCGGGCTCCTTGAGGAACTTGGTCCAGTCGTCCAGCACGGAACGGCTCACGCCCTTTCGGACGCCGAGATGGCCGTGATCCTGGCAGATACGTCCGTGTCTGCCGGCTTGGTCAACGTCCGCGTCAACATCCCATTGATCAAGGACGAAGCAAAGGCCAGGGCACTAACCAGCCGCGCCATCGCGGTTGAACAGAAGGCGGACCGCCTCAAGGTCCGGTTGCATGAAGCACTCGTCCAACGTCGCCGTGCCTGAGCCAGCCCCTCCATTCGATCGGTTGCGGTCACGATCTTCTCCGACTGGGTCAACATACAGACAAATCTGACGGCTACCAGGGCTCGGTGTACGGTATGCGTTGTCGGACGTTCACCCATCGGCCACGCGGGGGCGATACTGCAGCGCTTCTGCGACGTGCGAGGTCTGGATCTGCTCGCTGCCAGCCAGATCGGCGATGGTGCGGGAGAGCTTCAGTACTCGATGGTAACCCCGGGCGGAAAGTGCCAATTGGCGCACCGCCGTCCGCATCAGTTGCTCGCCCTGGGCGTCGAGCCGGGCGAACAGTTGGACTTCGCGCGGCCCCATGTCGGCATTCGTCAGGTTTTCACCGCCGCGGAATCGGTTCGACTGCACATCGCGGGCGACCTCCACGCGGGCCCGTATCGTCTCTGACGCCTCGCCCGGCCGCCGGTCGGCCAGTTGCTCATATTCGATCCGGGGAACTTCAAGGTGAATGTCGATCCGGTCGAGCAGCGGACCACTGATCCGCTTTTGGTAGCGGGATACCGCCGACGGCGCGCAGCGACACTCGCGAACCGGGTCACCGTGGAACCCGCATGGGCAAGGATTCATCGCCGCCACTAGTGTCACGTTCGCTGGAAAGCTGATCGTGCCCGAGGCCCGGGCGATCGTTACGCGCCGATCCTCCAGGGGCTGGCGCAACACCTCGAGGGTCTGTGAGTTGAATTCCGGCAACTCATCAAGAAAGAGCACCCCCCGGTGCGAGAGGCTGATCTCGCCGGGCCGGGGCCAGCTGCCGCCGCCGACCAGTCCTGCGTGACTGGTGGTGTGATGGGGCGAACGAAACGGTCGCTCTCTGATTAACGGCGTCTCGGGCGGCAAGAGTCCGCGCACGCTGTAGATGCGGGTGACTTCCAGCGCCTCGTCGATGTTCATCGGCGGCAGGATCGACGGCAACGCTCGGGCCAGCAACGTCTTGCCGGAACCCGGTGGGCCGCTCATGACGACGTTGTGGGCGCCGGCGGCGGCCACTTCCAGGCCGCGCTTGACGTGTTCCTGCCCCCGGATTTCCGAGAAATCAGTGCCATTTGTGCCGTATTCGGGCTGGATGTGACGATGCTCGTCAGTCATCGGCGTGACTGGGACTTCGCCAGTAAGGTGGTTCACCAAGTCAGCAAGCGTCCGCACCGGGTAAACCTCGATGCCCTGCACGAGTGACGCCTCCCTGGCGTCGACCTCCGGGACGAACGCTC
>JALZMD010000424.1 GCA_030858375.1 Chloroflexota bacterium | reverse complement strand
TGGGGTGCAGGTTCACGATGTAGATGTTGGGAACGATCGCCGAACCGACCGATGCCCGCTGCTGCGACAGCATGGCCCGTTCCAGTTTCTTGCCGATTTCGGCTGGCTGGATCGATTGCTTGAAAAGCGATCCGGTGGTGCCTTCCATCAGGCGCTCGATCGATTGTTCGAACTTCTCCAGCAACTTCACGCGGTTCCACTCCAGCGACGCTGTCCCAGCCGGCTGTCCACGATTATAGGCGTACTACCGGATCGCCCGTCATGATTGTCCTGCTACAGTACGGGAACGTGCGAGGACCGGAAAACGGATCGTCGCGGTCATCGAAGCATCCAAGGAGTCCGATTTGCCACGTGCCTTTGTCACCTCTCCAGTGCGTATCGGTCCGTCGGTGCTATCGGCCGATTTCCTGTGTCTCGGCGACCAGTTGTCCGAAATGGAAAGGGCCGGGGCGGACTACATCCACTTCGACGTCATGGATGGCCATTTCGTGCCAAACATCTCGATCGGACTACCGGTGCTGGAAGCGACCCGGTGCGGCACACTCCTCCCGATCGACATCCACCTGATGGTGTTGGAGCCGGAACGTTGGGTCGATGAGTTCGCCGGGGCGGGCGCCGATGTGCTGACGTTTCATGCCGAGGCGACATCCCATGCCTTTCGTCTGGTAGAAGCAGTCAGGCACCTTGACAAGGGTGTCGGAGTAGCGATCAACCCCGGTACACCCCTAACGATGATCGAGGAACTGCTCCCGTTCGTGGATCAAGTGCTGCTCATGACGGTCAATCCTGGTTTCGGAGGCCAATCGTTCATCGCGTCGATGCTGCCGAAGATCGAGCGCTTGAGCGGCCTGATCGACACGGTCGGCGCCGGTTGCGTCATCCAGGTCGATGGCGGGATCAACCAATCGACCATTGCCAGCGTGGTCTCCGCCGGGGCAACGTCGGTGGTGGCTGGCAGTGCCGTCATCAACGATGACGATTCGATCGCTGGCAATATGGCTACGCTTCGAGCTGCCATCGGAGAGCGTGGCGCGTCTCGCTAGCGCGTCACCGGCTTTCCCGGTTCAGCCGAATCGTCGCCAAGGTTCCCGGCCAGGCTGCGCATGGGAATGATTGCCACCAGCGCAATCAGCGCTGCCGCCAAAAACGTTTCCTGGATCACCTGGATCGATAGAGGAATGGCGACATCGACGATGTAGTCCCGTTGACGGATGAGGAACAACGCGGTTGACTCATCGGCATCTCTGACGATCGGGTCCAACCTTCCCGAAAGTGTTTGCAGTCGTCGCACACCAAGGGCGGTGAGCAACGAAACCCCGACCGTCATCCCCAGCAGTCGAAACATGAGCGCCGATGATGCGGCGGCGCCACGTTCCGAGACTCCCGCCAACAGAAGTGGAAGCGTACCCAGTGCCGGCAGGAGCATGCCCAGCCCAAAACCTGCCACGATCAGACCGGGGATCATGCTCCACACGCTGCCGGTGTCCAAAAGCCACGCGATCAGCAGGCAGCCGATACCCGACAGGACGATACCCATCGTCAACGTTTGACGTGACCCGAACCGCTGCGCCAGGCTACCAGCCAGGAGTGAGGCGGCAGCGATCGCGATCGTGAAAGGCGCGAGCATGACGGCAGTAATCGTGCTGACGCGGTTGGGCTCCTCGGTCAACGCGACGACGACCGGCACATTGACCATGCTCACCATCAGCACCGCGCCGATACTCAGGTTGGCGGCAATCGTGGCCAGGAATGCCCTCCGCTGGTAGAGCGCGATCGGTAGCAACGGGAAGCGGCTCCGGAGTTCCCAGATGATCAGCAGGCCCGCGGACATCACGGCAGTTGCCAACAGTAGCGGCACCCTATCCGCAAGGGGGTTCTCGGTGCCGCCCATTGCCCTTAAACCGGTACCGGTTCCAGCGCCAAACTCACCACCCGACGCGAGTGCCAAGTTCACAGTCGTCAGCGCGATCGTCAGCAGGATGGCGCCAGAAAGATCCAGTCGACGGAACCCGCCGCCATCCGTCCTCGGCGCGCCTCTTGCCATGCCGCGAATGGCGAAGATCAGCATCACCAGGATAGGCACGTTAATCCAGAACACCCACCGCCACGGTTCCTCACTGAAGCGGAAGAGACCGGTCACGGTCGCACCGTAGATCGGACCGAGGATCCAGCCGATCGTTTCCACCGCGCTGACGAACCCAATGCCGACCAGTTGACCCTTCCGACCCAGGGTGTCACCGGCCAGCGCGAGAGCCACCGGTAGCAATCCTCCACCGCCAAAACCCTGGACGGCCCGACCGATGACCAGGTCGGTGAGTGTATCGCTGGTGGCACAATAGACCGACCCACCCAGGAAAATCAGCAGAGACCCGATGAACATCGGCTGTCGTCCCACGATGTCCGAGATCCGGCCCGCAAGGGGAATCGCGATGATGTAGGCGATCAGGTACGCGTTCACGGCCCAGATGTAGCGGTCGATGTCCGCGGTATTGACTCCAAGATCGTCGATCATGCCGGGCAGGATCGAGGCGACGACGGTCAGGTCGATCGAACCCAGCAGGACGCAGCCAAGCGCCGCCACCATCGGCGGGGACGAGAGCAACTGCCGGATGCAGGGCGTTTCGGCGGCGTTGCTACTCGGGTGGTTCAATGGTGACCATTTCGTTGAAGGCGGACAGGTTCATCTCCCAGGTTGCCGGATTCTCCTTCGCCTCGCTCTCGGGCTCGACGACCTTGACCCGGAGCAGGTCCGACGTTTCGACATCGATCCATAGCTCGACCTCGACCTCGTCACCGGTCATCGTGCCCGCCGTGAGGGGAGCGATGATTTCCGAGTTTGCCGTGCCCGTGACGTGATAGGCCTCGCGATCTTCGAAGTCCTCGATATCGGCCAGGTTGGCGTTTTCCAGCTTGCCCATCACGGGCCCGAGCCCATCCTGGTTGTCATAGAGAATCGAGGGGTTGTAGCCGAACTCCGGCGGTGCATCTCCCCAATTGCCGGTGATCAGGTCAGTGGTCCAGGAGTCGGTTCCAATGGTGATCATCCTGATCGAAACGGTCGTGGCCCCCAGGAGGCGAACCTGGAACTCGACCGCCACCTTGTCTGGTCGGGCCAGGTCACCTTCGGCGCCCTGGAGCTGGATCGCGCCGCTTTCATCGATATAGGTTTCGCCCTCGATCTCGAGTGTGAAATGCAGCGATTCGATATCGGCCAGGCGCTGGCTCGCTCTTGACAGTACGTCGACGACATCCGGTTCTGGCTGTCCCAGCACGGGACGCATCCACGCGCCAAACAGGGCAGCGGTGAGGGCCGCCGCGACGAGCGACCGCCGGGAAAGGTTTTGTGATAGTGAGAAATCTGGACTCATGGGATCCTCCGGCAGAATGGGTTCGGGAATGAGCATGCTTCGGCACGGTGATGGATCTAGAGAACGGCAGTGTAACGTCCATCGGCGACGTCCCGACGTCTGAACCATACCAAGTGGACATGACGGAATTGTGACAAGACGGTGTCACAGGGGATAATAGTCAACTCCCGGGCCCTTGTATTGGTCCATCGAGTTGATTTCCTGACGGTTGCACCCTGGAGTCAGATCTTGAGCCTCGTTCCTGCTGATTTCAACTTGTCTGTTGGCAGCACCACATCGCCGGCTGGACGTCCCAATAACGAAGACGCCATTCTTGTCAAACCCGTGCCGGCCCTGGCGGCCGAAGGAGGCACCGGGTTCGTGCTTGCCGTGGCAGACGGCATGGGCGGTCACGAGCGGGGAGAGGTGGCGAGTCAGCTTGCGATTTCGCTGCTTGATGACCTGTTCAATCACGATACCCCTGAGGATATGGCTCTGGCGCTCAAGCAGGCGTATCGCCGGGCCAATGAAGCGATCTTCAAGCAGGGAACGTCGGATACCGACGACAACCGGATGGGAACGACCCTGGTTTCGGCCGTGGTCCGTGGCAAATATGCGACGATTGCCAATGTTGGCGACAGCCGCGCCTATCTGATCCGGGCCAGGCAGCTCACTCAGATCACCCAGGATCACTCGCTGGTTGCCGAACAGGTTGCCAAGGGCATGATGAGTGAGGATCAGGCGAGACGGAGCCCGCAGCGCAACGTGGTCACCCAGGCCCTCGGGCTGACCGAAACGCTCGATCGCCGGATGCCGAGCATCTACGAGTTGACCCTGCTGCCCGAGGATCGTCTCCTGTTGTGTAGTGATGGTTTCTTCGACGTCATGCAGTCCGATGATTACGTCTCGACGATCCTCGCCCAAAATCCCCAGGATTCGGCGCTCAGCCTGGCGACGATGGCGATGGATCGGGGCACCACTGACAACGTGTCGGCGATTGTGCTGGAGGTGAGCCGTTCGCTGGCGACCGTCCAGCGCGAACAGATCGGAACCGAAATTGCCGCTAACGCGCCACGAATGAATCCGCTACTGATCCCGATCGTGATGATCCTGATCCTGGTGATCGCGATCGTCGCCGGCGTCTACTTCTACCTGTAGGGAGTCACTACGTGAGGATGGGTGCGGGACACCGGATCATCGACGCCCATACGCACCTGTTCGCGCCGGAAATCGTCCGGGATCGCAGTTCCTATCTTGCTCGTGATGCCTGGTTCGGCGACCTCTATGCGTCCCCAGGAACCATCCTGGTGACGCCGGAAGACCTGATCGAAAGCATGGACGCGGCCGCCATCGAAAGGTCGATCGTCTGCGGCTGGCCGTGGACTGACATGGGGCTGTGTCGCGAGCACAACGACTTCCTGGCCGAGGTGCAACAGCGATATCCCGATCGAATCGCCTGGCTCGCCATCGTCAATCCGGCGTCGCCTGAGGCGCCGGCAGAAATCGAGCGCGCCCTGAAGTTGGGAGCGAGGGGTATTGGCGAGCTCAATGCCGATGCCCAAGGCTTCAATTGGGAACGTCACGGAGAACTTGCGGGCGCCATGGATGCCTGCCTGGAGCTTGACGTCCCGGTGCTTATGCACTGTTCGGAACCGGTAGGGCATGCCTATCCCGGCAAGGGCACTGCCACACCGGAGAAGATTCTCAACTTCCTTGAGGCCAATCCCGACCTGCGGGTAGTCGCCGCGCACTGGGGCGGAGGATTGCCGTTCTACGAATTGATGCCGGAAGTCGCACTCATCACCGCCAATGTCACGTACGATTCGGCGGCGTCGACCTATCTGTATGGATTCAATGTGTTCCCGGTCGTGGAACGCCTGATCGGAGAGCAGCGCGCGATGTTCGGGACCGACTTCCCGCTGCTCAAACAACGCGTTTTCCTCGAACGCGTGTTGCGCTCGGGCATGCCGGAGGAATCACTCCCCGGATTGTTGGGCGAGACGGCGGCGCGAGTATTCAAGATCGGGCACGAGGTGGCCACACGATGATTGCAGGACTGATCGGCACCATCCATTCGGTTGCGGCTGATGCGGTAACCGTCGATGTCAATGGCGTGATCTATCGCGTCAATACCAGTTCCCGGACCGGGCCCGACTCCGGCGGACGGGGCGCGCCGGTCGAGCTGCACACGCACATGGTTGTCCGCGACGATGCGCTCATCCTGTTCGGATTCCTAACCGAGAACGAACTGGTCTGGTTCGAAACGCTGATCGGGGTGAACGGGGTTGGCCCACGACTCGCCTGCGCGGTACTGAGCCGGTTCACCCCCGACGAGTTGCTCAGCGCGATTTCAAGCGAAGAAATTACCCTGCTCTCGACCGTCCCGGGCATTGGCAAGCGCACCGCCTCGCGCATCCTTCTCGACTTGCGTGGCAAGCTGCCGGAAAACCTCGAGGTGTCCGGCCCGCTCGCCCGGTCGAGCAACCCCGAGGTGCTCGGCGCCCTCCAGGCGCTCGGCTATTCCACGGCAGAGGCCCTGACCGCCATTTCGGCGCTGCCCGCTGGCCCT
>JALZMD010000390.1 GCA_030858375.1 Chloroflexota bacterium | reverse complement strand
CGGAGGGCAACACCTATACGATCGGGGCCGATGACGCGCTGGTCCACATCTCGGTAGATGGCACCTCGGTTACCTACGTATACGCCCCGGACGAGGCGACCCTGGACTTGATTCTGAACGAAGTGGGTGCGAATTAGCGCGAAGGGTCACCGCCAGGATTGAGGCGTTCCCAAAAGGTGTCGCACTGAGTTTGAGGATGGACTTTGTAACGAATTTATAGCGGGACATGCTCTGTGTGCATATTCGGCCTGGAGCGAAGCGACTTCTTTGTCATTCCACAGTGTCCTGAAATAAATGTGAAGCGGTTCGCGCTGCCCGGACCCGCAGGGAGGTGAACCACCTTCCCTCATGGAGTGCACCTGCCATCACCAGCGACATTCGTCAGCCTCTTCGATGCAGACGGTTTGTGGTTCGTGGCATATCATCGCCGCATGAATGGTTCCTTCGCTCAGGAGAGTCACATGCTGGTTGAACGATTGGCGGCATCGCCGAATCCCCAGTTTTCGCGTCCGAACTGGATCGATCTCGGCGGTGAGTGGCGCTTTCGGTTCGATGACGACGATTGCGGGATCCGGGACCGGTGGTTTGCGAAGCCTGCACTTCTTAAGCGCACGATCACGGTGCCCTATCCGCCCGAGTCGGCGTTGGGCGGCATCGATGACAAGTCGTATCACCCCATCGGCTGGTATGCGCGGACGATCGAGGATACCCGGAACGACCCTGCCCAGCGGTTGATCCTGCACTTCGGGGCCGTTGACTATCACGCGACGGTTTGGGTCGACGGTGTGCAGGTTGGCGAACATCGCGGAGGCAATACGCCCTTCGAATTCGATGTCACCGATGCGTTCGAGCCCAATCTCTCCAAAGATGGTCATTCGGTTGTGGTTCGGGCACACGACGACCCCCACGACGCCGAACAACCGCGCGGCAAGCAGGACTGGCGCCCCGAGCCCCACGTCATCTGGTATCACCGCACGAGCGGCATCTGGCAATCGGTCTGGACTGAGGTTACGCCGCCAACCCGGATCTTGTCCGTGCGCTGGCGGTTCGATCCGGTGCGCTCGCTGATTGACTACGAAGTGGAACTCTCCCGCCGGCCCACGCTGGACGCCACGCTCCGGATCGACCTTGAGTTCGAGGGTGACCCGATTTCTTCCGTCACCACGACGTGTACGGGACGGACCATCGCGGGTCAGATGAGCCTCGGCTCCGGTCCCCGGACAATGGAGCATGGCCGCTTGGTTTGGTCACCCGACAAACCAAACCTCATCGGCGCCGAACTGACGCTGCACGAAGGTGAATTGAAAGATGTTGTTCAGTCATACCTCGGATTGCGGACGCTGGAGCTTTCCGGCCGCCGGTTCCTGATCAACGGCCGATCCGTGTTCCTCCGATTCGTGCTCAACCAGGGCTACTGGCCGGAAAGCCAACTGGCCGCGCCGTCACCGGAGGCGTTGAAGCATGAAGTCGAACTGATTCTGCAACTTGGATTCAACGGCGCCCGGATCCACCAGAAGATCGAAGACCCCCGGTTCATCTACTGGGCCGATCGGCTCGGCTTGTTGCTCTGGGGCGAAACGGCCAACGCCTTTACGTTCACCGAGCGCGCGATCGACCGGCATTTGGATGAATGGCGCGACGCAGTCCGTCGCGATCGCAATCACCCATCAATCATCGCCTGGGTGCCGTTCAACGAAAGCTGGGGGATCAGCGAAGTTGGCCAGTCGGAAGCGCAGCAACACGCGGTCAAGACCGCGTATCACCGCACTCACGCGCTGGACGGCACCCGGCCCGTTATTGGAAACGATGGCTGGGAGAACGTGATTGGCGACCTGTTCACGATCCATGACTACCACTGGGATCCGCAGGTCTTGCGGGATCGATATGCCAACGAAGACCAACTCCCGCGTACGATAGAGGATTTCTTTCCCGGCGCCAAGCACCTGACGGTCGGCGACTTCGAAACCGCCGGCAAACCGGTCATGGTGACGGAGTTCGGCGGCGTGAGCTTCGCTCCGGACTCCGATGAGCAATGGTTCGGCTACGGCAAGGTTGGAAGCCGGGAAGCGTTTGCGGAAAAGTACCGGGAACTCACCGATGCGCTTGGTGAGTCGTCCCTGATTTGCGGCTTCTGCTACACCCAGCTAACCGACACCGAGCAGGAAACGAACGGCTTGCTCACAGCGGACCGCCAACCCAAGATTCCAATCGACCAGATCAGCTCGATTACCAGGGGCGAACGCTCGTAACGTTGTCGACTTATGTTTGGTCCTCGTCGACGGTCATCGTTCCGGGCAGAAGGATGGCAAGGTGCGTCAGGTCACTTCCGGGAGCGGCACCGTGCCAGTGGCGCTCGTTCGGCTGAATCAGGATGACGTCGCCGGCCTTGATTGGGCGCTCGCCGGACTCGTCGGCGATGATTCCCTCTCCATGGGTCACGACCAATACCTGTTCCGTGCTGTGCCAGTGCCAATTGTTCCGGGCACCATTGTGGAAAGATATGGCTGTTACCCGTTGGGAAGGTGCGTCACCTTCGGCAACGAGATTCTGGCCCATCACCGTGCCAACGAACATCTTTTCATCGACACGAGGCACACTCTGGGCTGGATCCTGGGTTACGATCTTGACCATGGTCTGTTTCCCTTCGCTATGCGACAGGCCCCAACCTAGCATGGTTCGGCCGTTCTTGCCCATAGCCCATAGAGGAAGGGATTCCGCTACGAAAGTGATCGAGGAATTGTCTGGATGAAAGTTGCCGTGATATCAGATATCCATGGCTATTCTCTTGCCCTTGAATCCGTTCTGGCCGACATTGGCCGCGAACCGGGAATCGACTTGATCGTCGCCGCCGGTGACCTGTGCGAGGGGGGGCCTGATCCCTGCGGCGTTCTTCAAATCCTCGATGAACATTCGATCCATCGCATTCGCGGAAATACTGACCGTGACCTTGTGGAGGGCGTGCGGACGTCCAAGGGCGCGACGTGGGTAACCGGTAAACTGGGTGGCGAGGGATTGGAGCAGCTGGCGTCGCTGCCGTTCGACCTCCGCGT
>JALZMD010000369.1 GCA_030858375.1 Chloroflexota bacterium | reverse complement strand
CTTCTGCACAGCGAAATAAAAAAACTAAACCCGGGTCGTCCCGGACCCCTACAGATCCTTAACCGAAACCCCAACAGCAGGTGTGGGTTAATATCTGGCAAGTATCGAATGCATCCAGTTCGCCTATTGTTGCATTCAGAATTGATACATGGTGTGTCGCGGGGATACTGCATGCGGGAAAACGCCATGGTGGGACGCGATCTGTGGCCTGACGCCAGATAGCTGCCGTACGAATCACGCCCTACGAACCGGTTCGCCAGAAAGGTGAAGGCCACATTGAGTGTCGGTGACGAAAAACCCCGAGTAGATATTCGTGGCCAACGGATCGTGGTAACGGGAGCGGCCGGTCAATTAGGCACCTACCTGAGACAAGAGCTTGTCAATGCTGGTGCAATGGTGATTGGCTTTGGTCATCGCGCAAGGCCGGGTGTCGATGTTACGGTCGACATTGCCGACGCTCAGGCGTTGGAGGCTGCGATCGATGGTGCACATGCGGATGTCATCATCCATGCTGCCGCCATGACGGACGTGGACGAATGCGAAAAAAATCCCCAACTCGCCGATTCCATCAATCATCTGGGGTCCAGAAACATGGCGAACGCCGCATTCCGGTCCGGCGCCTATCTTGTTTCAGTGAGTACCGACTTCGTATTTTCGGGCGCGGCGCCTCCGTACGCCGAAGATGCTGCGACCGATCCGATCTCAATTTATGGCGCCTCCAAACGAGCCGGTGAACAGGCCATCCTGGACGTGAGCGAAACATTCGCGATCTCGCGCACGGCTTGGGTATACGGCGGGAACGGCAAGCACTTCCCGAGGTCGATCCTGAATCTGCTCGCTTCCCGTCACGAGATTGACGTGGTGGAAGACGAGCGAGGTAACCCGACGTTCGCTGGTGACCTGGCTCACGCGCTCGTTCACCTTGTGGCGCTCCGCCAGGCGGGACTTGTACATCTCACCAATGAAGGAACCGCCAGTCGCTTCGAGCTGGCCCGCCAGGTGGCTACCATGGCGGGCCTGGACCCGGAACGAATCCACCCAACCACTGTTCAAGCGTTCCTCCAGAAGTATCCGCTTCCCGCACGACGGCCCGCAGACAGTTCTTTAACAAACATTCGAGCGGCAGCGATCGGTGTCACCTTAAGACCGTGGCGAGATGCGCTTGCCTCCTATGTTCCACGTCTGGTGAAGGAAATGCAGTCGATGCCAGCCTAACCCGTCCGCGTGGTGAGGCAGAACGAGGCACACCTCCGCGCGAGTTCTAGAGGAAGAGTGGGCAATGACCATCGTCGTGACTGGCGGTTCGGGTTTCATCGGATCCGCCGTGGTTCGTTATCTTGTGGGTGACCAGGAGGAGTCGGTTGTCAATGTTGACAAGCTGACGTACGCTGGCGGGCCCGCTGCCACCGCCGCCGTTGCGGACGATGCGCTGTATGCGTTCGAGCAGGCCGATATTTGCGATCGGGCCGCGGTCGACCGCATTTTCGCCAGCTACCGGCCGAGGGCAGTGGTGCATCTCGCGGCCGAATCGCATGTCGACCGATCGATCGATCGTCCCGCCGACTTCATCGAAACGAACATCCTGGGCACCTATACGCTGCTGGAAGCCACCCGCGCCTATCTGGCCGACCATCCGACCGGGGACTTTCGCTTCGTCCACGTCTCGACTGATGAAGTCTTCGGGGCGTTGGGCGCGGAGGGGATGTTCACCGAGGATTCGCCCTACCGGCCCACCTCGCCGTACTCGGCATCCAAGGCGGCCTCCGACCACCTGGCGCGGGCCTGGTACCACACCTATGGCGTGCCGACCATCGTCACCAACTGTTCGAACAACTACGGTCCGTTCCAGTTCCCGGAAAAGCTGATTCCGGTGATCGTCCTCAATGCCCTCAACGGGCGGCCGATCCCGATCTATGGTACCGGGACGAATGTACGTGACTGGTTGTTTGTCGATGACCATGCCTGCGCCCTCGGATTGGTCCTGCGGGGCGGACGCGCCGGCGAAACCTATACGATTGGGGGCAAGAACGAACGCAGCAATCTGGAACTGGTGCAGGAAATCTGTACCTTGCTGGATGAGTTGCTTCCGGATTCGCCGCATGCACCGCACGCGTCGCTCGTCTCGTTCGTGACGGATCGGCCCGGCCACGACCTGCGTTACGCGATCGATGCCAGCAAGATCGAGCGGGAGCTTGGCTGGCTTCCGTCGCACACGCTGGCGTCCGGCCTCCGTCGAACCGTGGAGTGGTACGTAGCCCAAACCGACTGGTGTTCGCAGGCGCTCGGTGGCGAGGCGATGATTGCGCGGCAGGGAGCGCACGGATGCTGACCAAAGGCATCGTGCTGGCGGGTGGGGCAGGTACCCGCCTGCACCCCCTGACCCATGTGATCAGCAAGCAGCTCCTGCCGGTCTACGACAAGCCGATGATCTACTACCCGATCAGCGTCTTGATGCTGGCCGGAGTTCGTGACTTGCTCATCATCTCGACGCCGGAAGACACGCCCCGGTTCGCCGCGTTGCTGGGAAACGGACAGCAGTGGGGAGTCGCGATCTCGTACGCGTCGCAGCCAGAACCGAAGGGCCTGGCCCAGGCGTTCGTGATCGGCCGCGGCTTCGTCGGCCACGATGCGTCGGCCCTGATCCTGGGCGACAACATCTATTACGGGCAAGGGCTTTCGAAGACACTCCAGCGGGCGGCGAGTCAGCCGTCGGGCGCCACGGTCTTTGGCTATTACGTCCACGATCCCGAGCGGTACGGCGTCATCGAATTCGATCATTCCGGGACCGTGGTAGGGCTGGAGGAAAAACCGAGCCGGCCCAAATCGCACTACGCGGTGACCGGGCTCTACTTCTACGACAACCAGGTGCTCAACATCGCCCGGGACCTCGTCCCCTCGGCGCGGGGGGAATACGAGATTACGGATGTCAACCTGGTATACCTCCGCCAGGGTCAGCTCAAGGTCGAAACGCTGGGCCGGGGCACGGCGTGGCTGGATACCGGAACCCATGAGTCGCTGCTGCAGGCGGGGAACTTCGTGCAGATCATCGAGCAGCGGCAGGGACTCAAGATCGCCTGTCCTGAAGAGATTGCGTACCGCATGGGCTTCATCGACGCCGCGGCCCTCGAACGACTCGCCCAGCCCCTCAGCAACGGCTACGGCGACTACCTGAGGGAATTGCTCGAGGAGGAACGAACGAGATGAATATCCTGGCAACGCCGCTCGCCGGTGTGATCATCATCGAGCCGAAGATCTTCGGCGATGCGCGCGGATTCTTCGTCGAAACCTGGCAGGCCGAGCGGTACGCCGAGGCAGGCCTGCCGGCGTTCGTGCAAGACAACCTTTCCCGATCGTCCCAGGGAGTTCTTCGTGGATTGCACTATCAGGAGCCAGACGCCCAAGGCAAGTTGGTCCAGGTGCTTGAAGGCGAAGTATTCGATGTGGCAGTGGACATCAGGGTCGGCTCGGATACGTTCGGCACATGGCATGGCGTGACATTGTCATCGGAGAACAAGCGCCAGTTCTACGTGCCGGCCGGTTTTGCGCACGGCTTCGTAGTCATCAGCGAATCGGCGCTTTTCGCTTACAAGTGTACAGAGCTCTATCGGCCCGAACACGATCACAGCCTGCGATGGGATGATCCTGACATTGGCATCGATTGGCCCGTTGACGCCCCGTCACTCTCTACGAAGGACGCCGACGCGCCACGTTTGGCCGCGATCGCCCGAGACGAACTGCCGACCGTGGACGCCTATGCCGATCCAAAACCGCGTTAATGTCGACGGCACCCGCGCTTCCCACAGTGTGCCGCCGTGATGTGAGCGAACCAGCGCAACGGGGGACAGTTCCGGGACCGGTTGAATTACCATCAATCCCGAGCCCGTGACATTATTCCCGAACGGTCACGCCTTGGTGACGTCGTGATTCCTGCGGGCGAGGATGACGTTATGGGCGCAGAACCGGTTGAGCACCGGCGTCTTCTCAACGATGCCTTCGAGCCGGGCCACAATGCCGGTCAGGAATTTCGGCGTGAAGTCCGGCATCAGGCCCAATGGCATTGCCTCAACACGGGCGGCACCGCCGTCCGCAAGGCCGTCGAGGATTTCCTGTTCCGGGATCAGCCGCTCGGCGCCGGTGTCCTGGGGCACCCGCTTCATCAGGATCGGCCAGTATGGGTTGCGAGGGTTGTGATCCCAGACCAGCACATGCCCGCCGGGCCTGGTAACCCGGCACATCTCGACCAGGGTGTCGTGAATTTCGGTGGGGTCAGCGACGTGATGCATCACGGCCACGCAATAGGTGAAGTCGAAGGCACCGTCCTCGAACGGCAGGCTCTGGCCCGGCGCGTGGACTGTCTTGAGCCGGGGATCGCGGGCCTTCATGTGTTCCAGCATGGCGGCAAAGGGATCGGCACCGGTCACGTCGTACCCCTCATGCAGAAGGCGTTCGGCAAGGACCCCGGTGCCGCACCCGACGTCCAGAATTTTGATGCCCACCGGAATGTGCTCGCGGATGAAGGCAGTTCGCTTGCCGATATAGTGTTCCATCACGTGGATCGGAAGGCTGTCGTCATAGGCGTCGGCGACGGCATCGAAGTCGGTTTGCCCGTGAACGCCGGTGGTGTTAAGGCGAGACGCATCCTGCGCGCTCCCCTCGCTCCCCACATCCAGGACGCGCGGGATTGCCTTCACCCGGCCGTTGCGCGCAACGCGCAACCTGAATGACAGAATGTAGACGATCATCTGCAAGCCCAGTTTGATCGCCTTGCGGAGGTCACCGGTGACCGACGACTCACCGACGCGTGGCAGGTAGTTGACCGGTACTTCGACCACGCGCGCGCCGGAGGTGATGACCAGAAGCATCAATTCCGGCCCAAAGTGACTCCCACCGACCGAGAATTTCGGCTGGATCTTCACAAGCGTCTCACGGGTCAGCAAACGGTAGGTGCACCCGACGTCGCTGAGGTGACTGGTGTTGAAGAGAACTTCGACCAGTTTGGCGACCGCCCAGTTGCCCCATTTGAGGAACGTGCCCATGTTGGCACCGCTCCAGATCATTTCCCGCGTCGTGCGGGTTCCGAAGACGGCATCGCAATCGTCGGCGTAGGTAAGGAGCTTGACGACATCCCGAGGCAGGAAGGTCCCATCCGGCTCGGCCAGGATCAGGAGATCACCCGTCGCTTCAGCGAGTCCGCGTTGGTAGGCGTGCCCATAGCCTTGCTTCGATTCGAAGACCTGCCGGGCTTTGGTCTTTTCGACTTCTTCTTTGGTGCCGGCCTGCGCATTGTTGTTGACGACAAGGACTTCATCGACCACGCCGGTAGCGAAGAAGCCGTCGATGACCTCGCGTATGGAGTCCCTCTCGGCATAGGTGCCAAGCACGACCGAAACCGTTCGCCCGTTCCACATGTGGCGGGACCCTTCCCTTTTGACACGTTCAGCGGTCCAGTAAGCGACCGGATTTAGTGTCAGGATTGCAATTCCAGAATCACGCATACATCATCCATCCATGATGGATGCGCTCTCTGTTGTATCACGTCACCGCTCGCCGAAACCTGCCACAGGGCCATGGGGGCACCGAACCGGTTATCCCGGCTGACGGTCATGGTCAGCCTCCAGCACCACGGCGACGGTTCGCCGGCGCCGGACCAGGCCCGCCCACCCCGCATAACCGATTACGGAGAGCGAGCCGGCGGCGCCAAGACCGCTTACCCACAAACCGAGCACGAGAGAATCGGGATCGTAGCGAAGCTGGATGGTATGTTCGCCCTGACCCACCGGAATACCGAGCAAGGCGTGGTTGGTTTGGAGCACATCGACCTCCTCGCCGTCAACGGTGGCTTTCCAGTTTTCGGAAAAGACCTCGCTGACAACCAGCAATCCGTCTCCCGAGTGGGCGACGTTCAGCGTCATAGTGTCTGGCGACCAGTTTGCGACGGTGACCTGCGGTTCAGTGCCGTCAGACGGAGGGGAGAGTTCCGGAACTTCGGCCTGGACGAAGCCTACTTCGGATCCGTCGACGTCTCCGTTCGCCAGTTGATAGAGACCGACCTGGTCCTGACCCGCGCGGACGTCGTACACCACCCACGCCCGCGACCGGGCCGATTCGCTTTCATAAATGATGACATCCTCGTCCCGGTAGACCTCGGTGCGAATCTCGGCGAGCGCGATGTGATCGTCCCGGTTCTCGGGGATGTTTCGGTCCACGACGATGTAGCGGATGTTCAGCAAATCGAGAAGCGGCGAATTGACTCCCGTGTTGAGGACATTGGCAAAATGGTAGTTTTGCTCCTGACCGTTGAGGGCGTGGATGTACTCCTGGTAAACCAGCTGTTGCAGCGGGTTGTAGCCTTGCGTGGTCTCCAACTGGAGACGCATCGCCCGTGCGTTCTGGAGAATCGCCACCATCGCCGGTTCGAGCCGGCGGTCGGGATAGCTGCGCAGGATGGTATCCGGATGGTAGATGCCGCCGTATGCAACGAAGCGGAAGGGGGGTTGCGTGTCCCGCCGCTGCTGAAGGAACTCCCCGGCCCCGCCAGGATCATCCTGACTCAACGAATCCTCAATGTGCGCCTGCATCCAATCGTCGTTTCCCCACATCACCAGCTCGCCCGCAGGGGGATCATCCTGACGGAAATATCTGATGGTATCCAGGCCGTTGGGCAGCAGGAAAACGAGGGCCACCAGCGCCACACTCGCGCCCCGAACGATACGCTGGCGGGATTCCCGTTCGAGCGACGGCGGAATCGCGACCACGGCAAGGACCGCGACAGTGGCCAGGATGGCTGTGGTCCAGTACCACAGGCCCGGGGCGAGGTTGCCTTCGCGCCGTATGTACTCTCCGGCGAGCGCCACCAGCCCGAGCGGAATGAGCGCGATCAGCCACTTTCCGTGCATCGATGACAATCGTGGCAGTTCGTTGACGGCGGCGCCGGCCAGCATGGCGGGAATGAACGGGTAAATCCAGAATACCCGCCCGGGACTGTGGATATGGATGTTTTCGTAGAGCGGCAGGAGATAGAAGAAATCCGAAATGACGGGCACGCCCATGGCAAGCGCTGGAATCACGACGGCAACAACGGCGAAAAAAGGAATCACCGATTGCCGCCGTGACAGGAATACGGCCAGGACCATGAGAATGAGGACGATGCCCCACACCGATGATCCGCGATAGGCCTGGACGTGCGCCATGAAGGCCTTCAACGCATAGGTCAGGGTGTGGAAACTGCCGTCCGCGGCGCCCGGGGTGTTTTCGTACGTGCCGCCAGCGTTGTTGGATTCAGCGTTGGCAGCGAGCCGGGGCAGGATGCCGGCGGCCCCCAGGATCATCCCGATTGCGAGCACCGCGGGTCCCGTCGTGAAAAGATTCGTGAATCTTTCCCGCACAGTCCAGGTTGCATCAGGCGGAGTAACAAGCGTTCGAAAGACTGCCCAGGCAGCGACGAGGATGAGCGCATTGATGACGCCCTGACCAAGCCAGGCGGCGAACATCTGGCTAATGGCCATGCCACCAAGAACCCACGCCGCCATCCGCGTTGGCCAGGTCTTCGCCCGCAGCGCCAGCTCGACGCCCAGGAATGCCATCGGGAGGAAGGCGGTCAACTTGGTGCCGACCGTGCAGCAATCGGTCTGGCCGAACAGGAACGGACCGAATTCGAATGCGACCGCCGAGAACAGCGCGGCCAGCACGCTGTACCCGATCAACCGAGCCAGGGCATAGGTCGACGTGCCCGCAACGACGAGCAACAACAAGATCATCAGCTTGTAGGCGACGGTCACCTCGAAAAAGGGAAAGGTGAGCATCGCGGGCAGGAACATCCACCCCGATTCGGGATCGCCGGCGAATGGGGACCCGCTGAAGATGTACGGATTCAGGGCCGGAATATCGAAGTCAGCAAGGCGATCGCCAAGCGCACCCAGCCAGGGCAGGAAGAAGGTCAGGAGATCGTGCCGGGCGAGCCAGTTATCGAAAACCCATCGTTCCCACATCACGACGAAGGTGAGCAGTAGCAGCACCGCGATTGCGATTGCATCTCCGCGCCGCCACAACGGCGCCGGCGCTGATGACTCCAGGTTCACTTTGCTCGCCACGAGGCAGGTGCTCCGATCGTTGATAAGCGTCCGGCATAATGCATGCGACTTGCCACAGCGGGCTGAGTTTGCCCTGCGCGACAATGAACGTGGCGCTGCGCTCGAGTCATCGATGGCGATCGAGGTGCAACGCACGATTCGTACCAGATTACATCGAACGGTGCTCCCTTTCGGCCACATTGGGCCACCGAGTGACTAGATCATGCGCCTGGCAATCCCTGAGATTCGGGAGTGGACCAGCTTGGTGCGAAGCCCGAGCACTCTCTTACGACCGCACTTGAGGAGGGTATCGATGTGTGATGATGCGCATCGATGAGCCTTGGAGAGCCAGGCCGAGCTAGCTCTTCACGTATTGCTGAAGACTCGACCAGGCGATCTTCATCTCTTCGGTCTGTCCGTGCCGCTGCCGAAGCCAGCTCACATAAATCGCTATCTCCATGAGGTCCCAATGCAGTCGATACGCCTCGAGCGCGGCTTGCGAGAGGGACGAGACACCCGTGATATCCCGGTATGCCGACCAATCGGGATTGGCATCATTCACCATCATCCAGAGATCGCGTTCACGCGGGGCGTAGGCCACCGTGTCCCGATCGACGACGACCAGGTCTCCGGTCCGGGTTCGGATGACGTTACCGGCGTGCGGTTCACCGTGGGTGACGACCCAATTTCGGGGATCGTCCGTGGCCAAGCGGACGAGGCGATCGAAGCGCTCGAGTTTCCTGAGGACCAGATCGTCATTCTCGCGAAGGTAGGCCTGGGACCGAGCTGCATAGGGACCGCTGTCCCAGTCCAGATCCAGAGTCGACAACGCTTCGTGCAAACCGGCTCGCTTGGGAATATTCAGCGTGTCGCGGCGCAGGGCGTCCAACGGAACGCTTGAAGTGGCGTTGTGGACCGCGCCGATGAGTCGCATGGCTTCGTCCCGGTCTGCCAGGTTGCAAAACTCGCCGAATTCAGTCGGCTCCACGTCGAGGTACGCGAAGACGGCGAGAGTGAATCGATTGGTGAGCCGGACGATGGGATCGCCGGTCCTGGTTGGGGTTGGTCCGATCACCCAGGTCAAACCCGCCCGGTCCCGCAACGCCTCGGATGTGCGGAAAGCGTTTGACAGATTGTCGTATGACTCCGTGTCAGTGCGGCCCGCTGGATCGGCTTCAAGAGCGTCGACAGTGACGAACCATTTCCTGCCGTACGGTTCATTGGCCACCCAGTGATGGCTTCCGAATCCGAGCGGCACATACGCAAGTGAAACGCCATCGATCCCCCAATGGAGTGACAAAGCGTTGGCAATTGCCTCTCCGTTCAGGTCTGTCGGCTGCGTTTTCAACGTGTCGCTCCATTCCCGGCACCGTACGGCAGGTTGTCGCGGTCACGGGAGGGACCCATAAGGTGTCGTCACCAATGCTATCGCACAGATCGACCGCTGCTGGTGTTTCCTCACCCGAGATATCCAGGCAGGGATGTTCCAAACGACGCAGAGCTACCATCCAGAGCATTGGTGGCCGGTCCCGCCAGTACACGGGCCGGAAACTGGACTGTCCAGATCAGCCGAGGGCAACATAGTGCGCCTTTTCGACGCGTCTCTCCCGGAGTCGGTCATCGCCCTGGGCCGCGATGGGGCGTTGGCGGTTGATTCTGGCTGACTGGACCCTTCCTCAAGGGCCGGTTCCGTGCTAAATCTTTCGAATCGAATCAGGCTGTGGAGGAGGCGAATGCAGGTGGTAGGGGCACGACACTCCATTGTCGCCGTCGAGGCGT
>JALZMD010000347.1 GCA_030858375.1 Chloroflexota bacterium | reverse complement strand
GCATTGCCGTGTACTGGCTAAAAAGCCCGTCCGGGTTGAAGATAACGTATGTCGAGGCGCCGACCACTAGCAACGGTGCAGTCTCGCCGATTGCTCGCGACACCGCCAGGATCGTGCCCGTGAGAATGCCAGGCATGGCGCTCGGCAGCACATGGTGCCGGACCACCTGCCAGCGACTGGCGCCAACCGCATACGCAGCCTGACGTTGCCCAAGTTCGACGTTGCGGATCGCCTCCTGGGAGGCAATGATAACGATCGGCAGGATCAGCAGTCCCAGCGTGAGCGCACCCGCAAGCACGACCCTTCCGATGTTAAGAATTTCGGCAAACAGAGCCAGTCCAAGCAAGCCATACACGACGGATGGAACTCCTGATAGATTCGAGATGTTGGTTTCCAACAGGAGAGTGAACCTTCCCTTTGGCGCGTATTCCTCCAGGAAGATCGCGGTGCCAACTCCCAGAACCAGCGAAAGAAATGCCGCGGCAGACACCACTAGCAAAGAGCCAAGAATGGCGGACTGAAATCCGGAACCAACTGCATTCGTGAATGATGCTTGTTCCAGGAAGAGATCGAAAGTTAGCCAGTCCCACCCTCGAAAGATCAGAACACCGAGCAGCAACAGGAGCAGAGAGACCGCCAGTAGCACCGATCCCAGGAAAACGAACGAGTACACCGTGGATGCACGATTGCGCACGGAAATCCTTAAATTCCATCGATCGCCCGTCTCGGATGCAGTCGTGCCAGCGACATCTGAAATAGTACTCATTGGTACTCCCTCCGAAAGCGACGAGCCACTATCTGGCTCAGCAGATTGAGCGTCAACGTCAGCAGGAACAGCAGCAGCCCCACGGCGTACAACGACTGGAACCTAGTAGTTCCGTAGACAACATCGCCCGTAAATACCTGAACGATATAGCCGGTGATGGTCTGCATCCCCTCGAGTGGCGTCCAACCCTCAGAGGGCCGTGAGCCAGACGCGAGCGCCACGATCATCGTCTCACCAACAGCGCGGGACATGGAAAGGATCAGGGCGGCAATGATTCCCGAGACCGCCGCCGGCACCACCACTCGAAGTGACGTCTCCAGCCGGGTCGCGCCGAGAGCCGACGCAGCCTCCCGCAGAGAGTTCGGAACGCCTCGGATCGCATCCTCCGACAGCGATGCCATCATCGGCAGGATCATGATTCCCATCGCGATGCCTGCTGAAAGGCCATTCAGATTGGTAAGGTTGCTGCCGAAAATAGGCTTCAGCAATTCCGGAGTGATGAACGTCAGCGCAAAGTAGCCGTAGACGATTGTCGGCACGCCGGCCAATAGCTCCAGGGCCGGCTTCAGGACATCACGCATCCTGGTGCTCGCATACTCGCTCAGGTAGATCGCGCTCATTAGCCCCAGCGGCACCGCCACGGTCAGCGCAATCAGCGACGTCATCAGCGTGCCGCGAACCAGCGGCAAAACGCCCCATTCGCCATCGAGAAACAGTCCGGTCCAGGTATTGCCAAAGAGAAAATTGGTGACAGGAATCTCCCGGAAGAATCGCGCGGCTTCCAGGAGCAGGATGAATACAATACCGATCGTTGTCAGAATGGATACTGCCGCAAACAGAAAAAGAACGACTCCGATTGCGCGTTCGCCGTGATTCCTGTTTCGCCGTCCCGACAGGTCCACCGGAGACGGACCGTCGATTTGCGGCGCTGGTATCTGTTGTAACGCCATCCTTATCGCCTCCCTTCGCGCACAATCACCTGGGCCCGAGCACCCACTCTTTTCACCCCTATGTCTCGCCGCGCCATTACCAACTCACCACTGTTTCGCCGCTACTGGACCGCGGGAGCTACCGAAGCCGCCAATGCTGGCGACTCCGGTAGTCTCCGATTGCTATGACAATCCGGCCTAGGACGCCGGGGTCGCTTCTGGCGTAGCCGACTCGCCGCCGCTCTGGCTGGTCGGCGTCAGCGATCCATCGATCGCCCCTTCGACGTCTGACTGGGTCTGGGCCACTTGCTCGGCAGTGCGAGCCGTGTAACCAACGTCCACCGCGAGATCGGACGAGTTGGCGATGTAGTACCGGATGAACTCCTGCACCGCTTCCTCTTCCCGAAGCGCGTCGGCACGAACGTAGATGAACAGCGGACGGGTCAAAGGTGTGTAGCTGCCGTCAGCCACCGTCTCGTCACTTGGCTCGACACAGCCGTCGCCACCGTCGATTGCGACGGCCTGCAGCGTGCCCTTGTTCTCCAGGTAGTAGGCATACCCGAAGTAGGCCAGCGCGAACGGATCATTGGCGACACCCTGCACGAGCACGTTGTCGTCCTCACTCGGCTGGTAGTCGGTGCGGGACGCGCCCGCCTCGCCATTGATCACTTCCGTGAAGTAGTCGAACGTGCCGGAGTCGGGCCCTGGTCCGTAGAGCGTGATCGGCTCCTCCGGCCATTCAGGATCGAGTTCGCTCCACATGGTGATGGTCGAATCCGGCGCCCAAAGTTGGTTGAGCTGGTCGACGGTGAGGCAGTCAGCGAAGTCGTTCTCGGAGTTGACCACGACCGTCAGCCCGTCCATCGCGACGTTGAACTGGTAATAGTCATACCCGTTTTCGGCACAAATGGCGATCTCGTCCTCGGCAATCTGCCGCGAGGCGTTCGAGACGACGGTCTCACCTTCGCAGAAGCGGGCGAATCCGCCGCCGGAGCCGGAAATGTCCACGACGATGTCGATGCCTGGCGCAACCTCAGCGAAGCTCTCCACGACAGCGGCAGTCAGTGGGCCGACCGTGGAGGAGCCGTCAGTCGCGATTGAACCTTCAATCTCTTCGATGTTGTCAGGTGCCTCGTACGGCGTGACTTCCTGCGCAGCAACAAACTGCGTCAACGCCAGCGTGGCCACAAATGCGGCCGCTACGGCTCGTTTGATAGTTGTGGTTCCAAAACCCATGTGCTATCTCCCTCTATATCGATGAAGCACGGCAAGGGGCAAATTCACCCCTCGCATTTGGCGCTTTCGGCTGACTTCTACGCCGTGCCAAAATCGCGACTCGTTCCACCCTGCGCTTCCGGTATCAGCTGCGGAGCCGTGCTCTGTGGCTCGCCACTGACCTCGAAACAGTACCCGGCTCCGTATACCGTGCGGATGCAGGACTCTTCCATCCCGGCATCCAGCAACTTGCCCCGCAGCCATGAGATATGAACATCGACCGTGCGCTCGTCCACAATCACGTCGTCACCCCAGATGTGATCGAGCAGTTCCTGGCGGCCAAACACGCGGCCAGGCTCCAACGCCAGGGCCACCAGCAAGCCGAACTCCTTCGGTCGCAACTGAAGATCGCAATTGCCGACTGACGCCCGGCGTCGCTCCGGCTCGATTCGCAGTTCTCCACGACGCAGAACACCTGGTGGACGCGCCGCCGGTACCGCTCGCCGCCGGAGTGCTGCCCGTACTCGGGCCAGCAGCTCGCGCAAAGCAAACGGCTTGACGACGTAGTCGTCAGCTCCCAGCTCAAGGCCATCGACCTTGTCCTGCTCCTCGCCTCGTGCCGAAAGCATGAGGACCGGAATCTGCAAACCTCGCCGCCGCACACGTTGCAATACCTGGAACCCATTTATTCCCGGTAGCATGATGTCCAAAATGAGCAAATCCAGGCTATCGCCCTGATCCCGAACCAGCTCCAGCGCACGCTCTCCGTTATCTGCCGTCAGGACGTTGTACCCCTCTCGTGTGAG
This sequence comes from Chloroflexota bacterium, assembly GCA_030858375.1. Classification (GTDB taxonomy): domain Bacteria; phylum Chloroflexota; class Chloroflexia; order Thermomicrobiales; family UBA6265; genus JACCYX01. The sequence continues at coordinate 779 of JALZMD010000347.1, read as the reverse complement.
GTTGAACGCCAACGTGCTTCGGAGTGTTGGATCATCTTCGACCAGCAACACGCTCGACTGTTCTGCTCGATCCACGGTCAACGACACCTTTCCTGCCCACGCGACTGATGTCCATGGTCGCTGCCTCGCAACGAACCATGAACATCATCGTAGGGGATGTCAGTTAACCCGACGTAAGCCGGAGGTTAAATTCTGGAAAAATCTTGCGGGCTATGGACAGGATGTTGGAGGATACGGCGCTGTCAAGATCAGCGATGTGGGGTCGCTGGCTGGTCCGGCACCGGACTGGCCGAAGGCGTTGCCACGTTGGTCGGTTCGCCGCCCATGAACACTCGCTCCAGGTCTGGCAGCAGTTCTTCGATCGGGATATCGACGGTCAGCGCGATATCAGGGTCGATTCCCTGATCCTGAATCCGCCGTCCCTCGGGCGAAAACCACTCCGCAACCGTCAACCGCAGCGACTCGCCTCCAGGAAACTCGTACACTCGCTGCACGGAGCCCTTGCCGAAGCTGTGCATCCCGACAACGGTGGCCCGGTCGTAGTCCTGCAATGCTCCGGCGACGATCTCGGCGGCGCTGGCCGTATAGGGGTCGATCAGCACCAGAAGCTCGCCATCGTAGACCGCCTGTTCGCCGTTCCTGATTGGCAGGGTCAGCATCTCACCATCTGCATGTCGCGTGTCCTCCAGCAAGGCCGGACCGGCAGACTCTGGCACGAACCGTCCAATCACTCCTTGCGCCGCTGAGACCCAGCCGCCGGGATTGCCGCGCAGGTCGAG
>JALZMD010000344.1 GCA_030858375.1 Chloroflexota bacterium | reverse complement strand
GGTCTACGTTTACCTGGTTCGCAAATGGGATGCGCCCTGGCCGCCGGGATGAGTAACGGACACGCAGGAATCGACAAGGATGGGACACAGGTATGACTAGACCGACAACTGCGCTCGTGACCGGTGGAGCAGGCCTGATCGGCTCGCACATCGTCGATGCCGCCCGGACCAAGGGATGGCAGGTACGGGTGATGGATTCGCTGGAACGGCAAACCCATCCTAACGGGAAGCCAGCCTGGATTGCCGATGACGTCGAGTTCCTGGCGGGCGACGTGCGGCGGCGAGCGGACTGGGAACGTGCCCTCGACGGCGTGGACATCGTTTTTCACGAAGCGGCCTACGGCGGGTACATGCCGGAGATCGCCAAGTTCATTCACGTCAATTCCTATGGCACAGCGCTGATGCTGGAGACGGTGCGGAACAAGGCATTGCCGATCCGCAAGATCGTGATGGCTTCGTCTCAGGCGGTCTACAACGAGGGTGCCTACATGTGCCCCGAGCACGGCCATTTCTACGGTCAAACCCGGCCAGTGGCCCAACTTGAGCGGGGCGACTACGAGGTGCATTGCCCACTTTGCGATAGGCACTCGACGCCTGTTCCGACCGATGAGGCGGCGCCGATGGGCGGTGAAAACGTCTACGCGATCAGCAAGGCCGACCAGGAGCGCCTGTTAATCTCGTTTGGCCGGAGCACGGGCTTGCCAGTGGTCGCGCTGCGCTACTCCTGCACGTATGGACCCCGCCAGTCGTTATTCAACCCGTACACCGGGGTCATCGCTATTTTCTGCACCCGCCTGCTGAACAACTTGCCCCCGGTGGTGTACGAGGATGGCCGTCAGTCACGCGACCTTGTCTTCGTGGAGGATGTCGCCCGCGCCAACATGTTGGTGGCCACGGACGACCGCGCCGATGGCGGTGTGTTCAACGTCGGCACCGGCAACGCGGTCGAGATCGGAGAGCTCGCGAAAACCCTCGCTGGACACCTAGGCAAGGAGATCGAGCCAAGAATTCCGGGAGAGTTCCGGCCGGGCGAGATGCGCGCCTTGATCAGCGATATCTCGAAACTCGAAGCGATCGGGTATGCGCCCCAGGTCGATCTTTCCCATGGGGTAGCACGCTATCTGGAGTGGATCGCCGATCAGGGCGATATTGGTGAATACTTCTCCGCTGCGGAAAAGCGGTTGCGCACCCGGAACATCGTCAAAAAGGCTGCCGCCGGGAGTGTTTCGTGAGCGATTCGACATCCGTTCGTCCGGTCGCTACGGTCGTTATTCCCTGCCTGAATGAGGGTGACGCAATCGGCGGGCTCGTGGCCGAGGTGCTTGCCGTCGCGAGTGATCCAGAGTTGCTGGTGCGGATTGACCGCGTGCTGGTCGTCGACAATGGCAGCACGGACCACACGGTGGCAAGCGCAACGGCGGCTGGGGCCGGAATCGTTTCCGAGCCCCGGCGCGGGTATGGCCGAGCATGCCTGAGTGGGGTCCTGGCCGCGGCCGAAGCGGACATCATTGTGCTGATGGATGGTGATCGGAGCGACCAGCCGGCCGAACTGCCGCGTTTGCTCGGGCCGCTGCTGGCTGGTGAGGCGGACCTCGTGGTCGGTTCCCGGATCATGGGCACCTACGAGCAGGGTTCGTTGCTGCCCCAGCAGATATTCGGTAACAAGGTGGCGACCACGTTGCTCCGGCTGGTGTATGGGGTTCGGATGACAGACATCGGCCCTTTTCGCGTGATTCGCCGCCCACAACTGCTGGATCTGGACATGCGGGAAATGACCTACGGCTGGTCGATCGAAATGATCGCGCGGTCCGCCCGCACCGGGCTCCGCGTTCACGAGGTGCCGGTCAGCTATCGCAAGCGGGCCGCTGGGGAATCAAAGGTGAGCGGCAACATCCGGGCATCGCTCAAGGCCGGATACCGCATCCTGCTCGCGATTGTGCGAGCAAAGCGCGATACCCTGTCCGTGCCGCAGGAACTCAAGAACCGTGATCGCGGATGACGATGGCTCAAGGAAAGCAATCCCGCTCGCTCCTGATGATCGCGGCGAGGGCACCAATTGCCGGTTCGACGAAAACACGGCTCGGCAACGCCATCGGGATGGAGCGGGCGGCCACACTCTACCGCGCGTTTCTCCGGGACCTCGCCGATCGATTCGATTCGGAAGCGGCGGCGGCATCCCGCGACTACGATCTGGCCTGGACGTTTTCGCCGCCGGACCGGGACTTCGCCAAAGACCTTTCCGAGGTCACCGGCCGTTCCGTCCCGATGCCGACCCTGTGCGTGGCGCAGGATGGTCCGGACTGGGGGGTGCGGCAGGCGAATCTCCTCAGCTGGGGTGCAGATCACGGCTACGAGCGAACGGTGCTGATGGCATCGGACTCACCGCACCTGATGGGTGAAGTCGTAGAACGGGCGTTCGCGCTGATGGATGAGGTCGACACCGTTCTCGGTCGGGTGCGGGATGGTGGCTACTACCTCGTTGGAATGCGAGGGTTCGTCGATATTCTGTCAGCGGTGCCGATGAGTACCTCCTCGGCGGCGGATGGAGTCGTTGACTCCGCGCACTCGCTCGGGCTGACGATCGGGGAAACGGTTCCTACGTTCGACGTCGACGAGGCGTCCGACCTGGACTTGCTAATCGATGTCCTTCGTGACGAGCCGAAACTTTGCCCCGCGACCCGGCGTGCGTTGACCGACCTGAAGTTGGCGGCCTTCGCGACTTGATCGCGATCGTCGAACAACTGGTTGCGATCGATCAGGGCGGACAACAGATTTGACAACATCCTCCGGGCCAGATAATGTTCCCGGTCGAATCAGGTCCGCCCGTACCGATTGGCAAAAGATCGGGACGCAGGATGGTTGCTAACCCCTATCCACTTACGGCTGCGGACCTTGTCTCCGCCCGTGCATCGACTCCTCTGGAAACCGCCACTGGGGGATTTCAGTACGGGCGTACCTGATTCGAACGCCAACGGTGAATTGCAAACCGCAATCCGGTCGAATCTGTTGTCCACCCGGATGTTTCGCGATGTGGAACGCTCTCGGTTCGCCCAAATTTCGCATCGCGGTGGGTTGCGGGAAGGTTGATTGACGTCGCGAGACTCGGGCCGAGACAAGCTCGGCAGTCCCACGAATTCGCCGCCGGGCTATGGGGAGCCTACCCCTCGATACCCAGCGATGCCTGGGCCGCCGATTCGCGGGCTGCATACGAAACGCCTTCGATCCCCAGTAGGGCCCGTTTAATCTCCGGGCCGCCGGTGTACCACCCCATCGCGCCACTCGACAGGATCACCCGGTGGCACGGGATGATGACCGGGACCGGATTCCGGCCGAGTGCGTTACCCACGGCCCTGGACGCTTTCGGCTTGCCGATCGCACTCGCCACTTCACCATACGTCTGGACCTTGCCGTAGGGAATGTGGACGGTGCGTTCGAGCACCGAGCGTGTGAAATCGGTGATTCCACCAAGGTCGAACGGAAGATCGAACGTTTGTCGTTGGTGCGCAAAATACTCCTGGAGCTGGTCCACCACGGGCCGTATCCTATCCTGACGCTCATAAACGAGATACCCGCGCTGCTCCAGTTCCCGCAGGGATTCGTACCGACCGTTGTGGTTCAGGTAGCTGATCTCCACGACTCCCTGGTCGCTCGCCGCAACAAGCACGTCACCAACCGGCGATTTCATGAAGCCGTAGCGCGCTTCCGGAATGCCCAGGCAAAGGGTGGCCGAAGGGCGACGGGCGGCAGCGTTTTCGCAGACGTCATCGGCGCATTCGTCCAGCGCAGAGCAGACGTGTTCGAGACTGTGGAGTACGTTGGCACAATAGTTGCAGGTGATCGTGTGCCCCCGTACCCAGTCTTCATCCGCCTGGTTCAGGTCACCGAAAACGAGATCGGGCATAACCGCCTCTGCCAGGTCACAAGGGTCGGTCGCGGAACTGGCGGCCTGGGCCGCGAGATTGGAAGGAATGGATCCCTGAGCGGTGAGTGCCGGGGAGGATGTGGGATTGGTCATGAACTGATCCATCGTAGGGTTGAGATGCGTATCGGGGACGGGATGGCATGTATGACCATTCGCGGATGCGTAGCGTTCCGGGAGATCGTGCTGTCGCATGACTCAGACCTCCATCCGGTGCGAAAAGGCACCGCGCAACTTGGTGAGGGCCTCGTGGACGTTGGCCCGGGCGGCCGCTTCCGAGCTATTGAGCACGTCAGCGATATCGGCATAACCATATTCGTGATGTTTTCGAAGCACCAGGGCAACCCGCTGCTTGGGTGGCAGGGCATCGACGAAGCGCTCAACGTCCCGAAGCAGGTCACGGGCATCGAGCGCACGTGCCTGGTCTGGTGCGTGGTCGCTCAACGTGGCGGCCATCACGTCGTTCATTGGTGACACCCGGCCGTGCTTGCGCCGGTCGCTGATGAAGGTGTTCGAACAAATACGATACAGCCAGGCTCGGTGGTTGGCGTCGGTGGGCAGCTTCGCGTAAGCGCGGAACGCTTTCAGCAGCGTTTCCTGATACAGGTCGTCCGCATCGGCGCCATTGCCGGTCAACTGGCACGCGAAGCGATAGATCTCATCGCCAAAGCGCTCGATCATCGAGGTGAACAGGCAATGATCGGGATCACTCACTGGCGTGGCCGTGTCTGACGATGTCGGAATCGGTGCGCCCCGCGATGCAGGTTCCAGGGGCAAGCTGAGGTCGCTCACGAAACGATTGCCTTCACTAACGCGGTCCCAGCCCGCGTCCATGATCCGCAGATTGGAAATGGAGCGAATGTGCTCCGTGAATGTAACGCTCCAGCATTATTACTGTGAGATAGCCACACGTCGTAAAAAGGGGCGCCCAATACGAGGGAGCCTACGCCGCAGGCCAAGACGTAGATTGCGGTCCGACCGGTCCCGAACCACTGATCGAGATTCACTCCCAACGGACGGGGGCCGACGCATGAATCGACAAGATGCGGTTGGGGCGGTGGGCTTTCATCGCATCAAGTTTCGTTTCACCTGGGCCGGCTGTAGTTCACCCAG
>JALZMD010000334.1 GCA_030858375.1 Chloroflexota bacterium | reverse complement strand
GTCGTGGCGTGCCGCGTGTCCGGGCGCCACGGGCAACGGGGGCCGCGTCTCGGCCAGGAGTTGGCGGCTGGTCTCGTCGAGACAGACGACCGGGTGCGTCGGGTCGTCCGGCCGCTGATAGACATCGAGCACGTCTTCCATGTGCCAGACGAACGCGGCGTTGGCCTCGGGCGGGATACACCATTGCTCCTTCAGCCACGGTTTGAGGACGTTTGCGTGAAGGTGCGCCGGACCGTTTCATGCGACACCGTGTCCACCACCTCCAGCCGGACGCGTTCGTCGGCCAGCAGCCGCAGCGTCCACCGCTCCCGCCCGGCGGGTGGTTCACCGCAGGCGAGGGCGACGAGGTGCGCCTCGGCCGCCCCATCCAGCCGCCTGGGATAGACCCGGTTCGGCGCCTTGCGGTCCAGGGCGGCGTCCAGGCCGTGCTCAACATAGGCGCGACGAACGCGGCCAACGGTGGCGGGATGGACCGCGACCGCCCCGGCGATCGCGGCGTCGGACCACCCCGGTCCACCTTCGCCCTGATTGGCCTTGCGTAGGATGCGGGCGTGGGTCAGCCGCCGGGCCGGCGCGGTGCCCTGCCCGATCCGGGTGCGAAGCTGGGCACGTTCGGGTTCGGCGAGGATGACGGTATATTTGGTCGTGCGCATACCGGGCTCCCTTCCAGAAATCCGTTCGACGCGCCCCAGCCTACCGGCTCCACCGCTCTTTCGCACATCATATGTGACTGAGTACTAGCGGTAGTTCACGTACTGGAGCGCCACCGGGAAATCCGAGGAATTGAGCAACTGCATGACTGCCTGCAAGTCATCGCGGCTCTTGGCCTGGACGCGCACCGTATCGCCCTGGATCTGGGGTGTCACTTTCTTGAACTCATCGCGGATCGCCTTGGAGATCTTCTTGGCGATCTCGTCGGGTATCCCGTCCTTGAGCTTGACGACCTGGCGGGATCGACCGCCTGACGCCTCCTCTTCCGTCTGATAGTCGAGTATTTTCAACGACAGTTTCCGGCCGAGGAGCTTGGATTCCAGGATGTCCTTCACTGCGGTGAGGCTATACTCCGATGCCGTGTTGATCGTGATGTCATTGTCAGTGAGCGTGACCTCGGTCTTGGTATCCTTCAGGTCATACCGGTTCTGGATCTCGCGCTGGGCCTGATCAACCGCGTTCTTCAATTCCTGCTGATCGAATTTTGAGACAATGTCGAATGAAGATGTAGCAGCCACGTCCTGAACCTCCGATTTTCAACGTATCAAACAGTTGATTCTATCAGATGCCGCCGAACGGCCGGCCCCGGCAATGCTACTCGGCCCACCTCGACGTCCGGTCAGGACATTACTCGATGATCTCACCTCAGCGGGCATCAGCGCGCCTGTCATTCATGATTTCCGAGCGAATCCGATCGGTGCCCCTGTTCTATAAGGTGCTGATTGCCAACGTGGCCATTGTCATGTTCGGCGCCATAGCCGGAACGTATGTCACCGCCACCACTTTCCGAGATGCGGGCGCACCGTCACGATTCGAGTTAATCCTGATGTTCGTTGCAATCGGCGTGGTGCTCAGCGTGGCGGTCAATTATCTCGTGCTCAGGGCTGCGTTTCAGCCGCTCGACAGCCTCGAGCGTATGGCAGACGCGGTTCGCGACGGCGATCTTTCGGCCCGGGCCAATCCACTGCCATTGAGTGATCCTCAACTCGCTCGCCTCGTCGACACCTTCAATGGCACGCTCGATGAGTTGGAGCGCGGCCAGGCGCGGCTGCGCGAATTAACGACGCAGGTCATCGAAGCCCAGGAAGCGGAGCGCCAACGCATCGCGCGGGAATTGCACGACGATACGGCTCAGATCCTGTTCGCGCAATTGCTCAGCGTTTCGGCGCTCAAATCGTCACCACATGAGGCTGTTCGGACGACTGCCGAGAATCTGGAGACGCTGACCGTTGAGGCAATCGAAGGGGTGCGACGATTGGCGCTCGAATTGCGACCGCCAGTGCTGGACGATCTTGGAGTTCGTGAAGCGCTGGGCGACCTGGCGCAGCGATTCTCGGAAAACACCGGCGTTCAGGTCGAGCTGGAAGTCACGGGGAGTCGCGATCGGTTGGCTCCGGAAGCTGAACTCGTGCTGTACCGGGTCGCCCAGGAGGCGATGACCAACGTGGTCAAACACGCCAGGGCCACCGAGGCCCGGATCACCCTTGCGCGATGGCCAGATCGGGTTGACCTCACCGTCGACGACAACGGAACCGGCTTTGACCCAGCGAACAATCGCCCCCGTGACAGTCGTGGTTTGGGGTTGGGCTTGTTTGGCATGGAGGAACGGGTCGTACTGGTTGGCGGTACCCTTGCCATACGCGCCCTGGTGCCAAGTGGGACCCGGATCGCAGTTTCACTCCCATTGCACACGAGCGGCGTACAGCAATCGATCTCAACTTAAACAGGATGAAAGGTTCCATGACCCAAGCTCACCAGGAGACCAGCCGCATACGTGTTGTACTCGCGGACGACCATGGCATTGTCCGGGCCGGACTTCGGGCGCTGCTCCAAACCCAGACCGATATGGAGGTCGTGGCAGAAGCTGAGGACGGCCCAGGGGCGATCCGGGCCGCCCAGGAGTACGAGCCCACCGTGCTCGTAGCGGATCTCTCCATGCCAGGCGGAGGTCTTGAGGCGATCCGGGGGATTACGGCGCTCAATCTCAAGAGCCGGGTGCTGGTTCTCACGGTTCATGCCGAGGAGCGGTACCTGCTGCCAGTGCTTGAATCGGGCGGATCGGGATACGTGCGGAAGTCGAGCGCCCACACCGATTTGCTGGATGCCATTCGAACGGTGGCCCGAGGCGAGGTGTTCCTGGATCCGGCCGCAACGAAAACGCTACTCCGGGGGTATCTTGGGCGGGTCAAGACAGGAGATGAACTCGATCTTGGCGAGGTTCTCTCCGATCGCGAACGCGAAGTTGTTAAGCTGACCGCGGAAGGACATACGGCGCAACAAGCCGCCGATATCCTGTCGCTCTCACCAAAGACAGTGGAAACCTATCGGCATCGGGCGATGCAAAAACTGGGCTTGGCCAATCGCGCCGAACTGGTCCAGTATGCGCTTCGCGCTGGCCTGTTGTCGGATGGCGCAAGCGAATGATGTAGGGGAAACCCCCACATCGGTAAGGAAAACTCCTCGCCAAGCGGAGTATAAATCGCAGGCGCAACCCGGCATGTTCCGATAGTATCCACGGTTACACTTGTCGTACTTCAGGTTAAGGCCCGGTGGACATGAAGCACTGCCGCCGCGAGTATGGCGATGCCGGGTACCCAATGCGAGAGATTTTAACGACAGCGCGGCAATCATTCACGATCGCCACGATCACAGGTTGGGAGCAACGTGTCTACTGAAATGATCAAGCGATCTGTTCATCCCGGCTGGCTCATGAGTGACTCGGTGATGCCGATCGATACGCATGAGAACGAAGATGCCCTCAGGTTCGACGCCTTCATGCAGCTGTTGCGGACCGCGGGTGCTCTCGATCGAGCGGCGACCGATGCGCTTTCGGACCTTGACCTGACGGCCGGCGCGTTCGGTGCCCTCGTCGAACTGGGTATCGTTGGCGACAGTGGTGTGGCACCCTCCGAGCTGGCGAGACGACTCGCCGTCGCGCGCCGCACGGCAACCCTCTACGTCGACATCCTGACCCGACATGGCTGGGCGCAGCGCGAGGCCCATCCTGATGATCGCCGGATGGTGCTGGCCCGGCTTACGCCAGCGGGTGAGACGCTGCTGGAAGACCTTGGTGAGGCCTACAAGCGCCGGCTTTCGCAATTGCTCGGTGAGATAACGCCGCTTCAGGCCGAGCGGTTGCGCCAATTGCTGGCGATCGTGCCGACTGACGGTAGTCACGCCAAACACGCCTGACATTTGAATGAAAACCAGAAACGGGGGCGGTCATCTAATGGCTGCCCCCGTTTCGTACCGGTATGTTCAGCGCCGCATCATACGAATTCCGGTTAGTCAATGGGTTATCGGCGATGGAGATGAATGCCCCGGTTGCACGGGCGATCACGGAGGATCGCCCGTGCAACCGGGGTGCGAACCCGGTGTCGACACGTATCCAGCGGGGCCAGGTTGCCCCTTTCCTCAAACTCGTTCGCCTCCTGTGTATCCGGACTCGGTGTCAGCCATCGGTTCGGCCCTGCATGAGGAGAACAGTTCGGCCTGGGATTTGGATTTTGGCCTGTTCTGCGTAGGACTCCTGTGACGCCCCGGTCGCATGATCGGTGTCCAGTACGACTTCCCACGTATGCTCGATTTCCTCGCGGTCGATCATGGGTAGGACGAAAGAGATTGGTTCGGTACCGGCATGAACAATCATCAGGAGGGTAGGATTGGCGATCGACGCACCCAGTGCGTCTGACTCGTCGATCGAATTCCCCGCCATGCGCATGCCTATCGTAGCGGCACCGGCGGCCCAATTCCCTTCGGTCATGTCCAGGCCGTCCGGCCTGATCCACGAGATGTCGTTGATATTGTTGGGGGTGGCCGGGCGGCCCCGGAAAAAGCGCCGCCGCCGCAGGATGGGATACGTCCGTCTGATGCCCGTGAGATGGGCCACGTAATCGATCATCGCCAGCGCGTCACCGTCGTGGTTCCAGTTGAACCAGCTTAAGTCGTTATCCTGACAGTACGCGTTATTGTTCCCATGCTGCGTGCGATTGAATTCATCGCCTCCAAGCAGCATCGGCACCCCCTGGGACAACAACAGCGTCGCCAAAAGGTTCCGTTGCTGGCGGGATCGCAGTGCACAGATCATCGGATCATCCGTCGCACCTTCGTGCCCATAATTTGCCGAAAGGTTGTGATCGTGCCCGTCCGCCCCATCTTCGCCATTAGCCTCGTTGTGCTTTTTTGAATAGGAGACGAGATCGGCCAGCGTAAAGCCGTCGTGGGTGGTAATCAGGTTAATGCTTGAGCGCGGGCCACGTCCGGATGCCTCATAGATGTCCGACGAGCCCGTGAAGCGATAGCCCATTTCGGCAATCGCCTGGCTGTCGGCCTGCCAAAAGGCCCTTGTCGCATCACGAAACTTGTCGTTCCACTCGGACCAAAGAACAGGAAACCCGCCGACCTGGTAACCGCCCTCGCCCACATCCCACGGCTCGGCAATCATCTTGACCTGGGAGAGGATTGGGTCCTGATGGATGGCATCGAAAAAGCCCCCCCAGGCGTCAAACTCGTAGTGCTCGCGACCAATGGTTGTGGCCAGATCGAACCGGAAGCCATCGACATGCATTTCCTCGACCCAATAGCGCAAGCTGTCGAGGATGAGCGTCAACACTTGCGGATGGGCGGCCTTGATCGAATTTCCGGTGCCGGTAAAATCGAGGTAGTATTCTGGCTTCCCCGGCAGCAAATGATAGTAGTTAACGTTGTCCAGCCCCCGGAACGAGAGTGTTGGACCAAGGTGATTGCCTTCACCGGTGTGGTTGTACACCACATCGAGGATGACCTCGATGCCTTCGGCATGGAGCGCCTTGACCATTTGCTTGAACTCAATGACTTCCTGGCCGTCCGACCCAGTAGCGAAATGGGCGTGCGGAGCGAAGAACCCAAGAGTGCTGTAACCCCAGTAGTTGCTCAGCCCCTTCTGCACGAGGAACTGGTCGTCGACGTGGGCGTGGACGGGCAGCAGTTCGATCGCCGTCACGCCGATCCTCTTGAGGTGCGCGATCACGCTCTCGTGGGCCACGCCAAGGTACGTCCCACGATGGTGTTCGGGAACGTCAGGATGGAGTTTGGTCAATCCCTTCACATGTGCTTCGTAAAAGACCGATTCGACCCAAGGAGTTTGGGGCCGGCGATCATCCCCCCAGACGAACGCCGGATTGATAAGGATGGATTTGGGAACGCTTGCATCATTCGGAATGTCGCTTATGGCGAGGTCGTCGTCTGGATCGGTCTGGTCGTATCCATACATGGATGGACCCCAGGCGATCTCGCCACTCAGCGCGCGGGCATATGGATCCACCAGCAACTTGGATGAATTGAACCGGAGTCCCGATTCGGGCAGGTAGGGTCCGTGAGCACGGATACCGTACCGGGTCCCTGGATCAATGCCCTGGATCCAACCGTGCCACACGAAAATGGTGCGCTCGGGGAGTGCAATCGTTGCTGAGGGCGTATCGTCGCCATTCTCGAAAAGACAGATTTCGATAGATGTCGCATGTTGGGAATACACCGCGAAATTTGTGCCGTCACCCTGCCATTGCGCACCCAACGGGTACGGCGCGCCTGGCCGGAGACCGCGATC